>JBKPQU010000158.1:0-11811 GCA_046734255.1 Actinomycetota bacterium | reverse complement strand
ACGCGCGCCTCGCGCTCTCCCAGGTCCAGGCTGCTGCGCGCGACGGCATACCGGGCAGCGCTGCCCGCTGCTTCGCGGAAGGACGCGACGATGCGCGGGGCCACGGCGCCGACCAGCGGGTCGGCCAGGTGCGCCGAGAGTTCCGCGATCCAGCCGGGCGGCGGCAGACAGTCGCTGTCCAGGAACGCGACCAGCTCGGTGCCGACCTCGGCCAGGCCGATGTTGCGCGCTGCCGCGGGTCCGGCGTTCTGGTCGAGGCGAAGGAGTTTCGCGCCGTACCGAGCTGCTGCGTCGGCGACGGGACGCGGGTCTGCGGAGCCGTCATCGATGACCACGAGGGGGTGGCCGGGTCCGACCGCGGTCAGGCAGCGCTCCAGCATGGCCGGGCGGTCGCGCACCGGGATCACGACCGTGACCTCGGCCTGCGACGGCACCAGAGGCGGCCGGGGATGGGCCAGGCCGGCATCGGTCAGGCGCCGGGCGAGAAGACCCGCCGCGTGCGAGACGACCGGCCCGGCCAGCACCTCGGCGTACGCCGCCCGCCCGGCGCGGGACAGCCGCATCACCCGGGCCGGCGACCCGCCGAACAGGAGGTCCGCGGCCAGTTGCCGCGTGTCGGGGTCGAGCTCGATGCGGAACCCCGCAGGCACCGGGACGGTGCTCACAGCGCCAGGCCGCCGTCAACGGGCACGACCGCGCCGGTCAGGCCGCTCCCGCCCGGACCGGCGAGGAAGGCGACCACTGCGGCGATCTCTGCCGGATCCAGCAGCCGGCCCATCGGCTGCGTGGCCGCGAAGTCCTTCGGCCCGGGGAGCCCGTACAGCCGGGCGCTCTCGGCCAGCATCGCGGTATCGGTCGAACCGGGGCTGACCGCGTTCGCCGTGACGCCGGTGGGGCCAAGCTCGGCGGCCAGCGCGCGGATCAGGCCCGCGACCCCGGCCTTGGCCGCGCAGTAGGCGGCCAGCATCGGCAGGCCGCGGGTCGTCGCCGCCGAGGTGACCGCCAGGAACCGGCCGTTGCGCGGCTCGGGCCTGCGCAGCAGTGCGGGGACCGCCGCCCGCGCGAGGTTCAGCACGCCGCCCAGGTCGATGTCGAGGACCGCCCTCTCCACCTCGAGCGGCAGTTCCCACTGCCGCCGCCCACCCCCGATCACCCCGGCGCAGGCGATGGCCGCATCGAGACCGCCCCACACCTGCTCCGCCTCGGCGACGACGCCTTCGAGCGCGGCCACATCGCGGACATCGGCGACGAACGCGCGGACCCGGTCCTCACTGCCGGCCTGCACTGCCGCTGTGATGGCCTCGGCCAGGTCCTCGGCACCGGCCTGGGGATAGGGAACGGCCGGGTCGTCCGCCGCCATGTCGACAGCCACGACCGACCAACCGTCAGCCGCGAGGGCCTTGAGCGTGGCGGCGCCGATCCCCCGCGCGGCGCCGGTGACCAGCGCAACCCGCCGGCGTTCAGCTGTCGTCATGTCCCGGGCCTACCGCGCCGGTGACCGGAAGCCGGCCAGCGGGTTCGGATCGCAGGCGTGGGCGGGCGCTCTGCGGTGAGGCTCCGGGCCGGGCGCGCCGGCGACGTCCGCGCCGGGACGCTGCCCGATCGTCACCGGCACCGGACGCCTCCCCCGCGAATGGTCACCCGCCGGCCGGGGGGCCGCCGCCGCATCGACCATTGCCAGCGCCGACTCGCCGAACCCGCGAACGCACTCCGGGTCGGGCCCGTCCAGCGGCAGACCGGTGAAGAACTTGGCGGCCATGCATCCGCCCTGGCAGGAGTCGAACGCCGAGCACGACCGGCACGCCCCGCCGGACTGCGGTTGCCGGAGCGAGGCGAAGAGCTCCGAGTCGCGCCACACGCCCTGGAAGCCGCCCGGCTCCCGGATGTTGCCGGCGAGGAACGCCTCGTGAATCGCGAACGGGCACGCGTAGACGTCGCCCACAGGATCGATCAGGCACACGACCCGGCCTGCCCCGCACATGTTCAGGCCCGGCAACGCCTGCCCGTACCCGGACAGATGGAAGAACGAGTCGCCGGTGAGCACGTTCTCGCCGTGCGCCAGCAGCCACTCGTAGAGCTCGCGCTGCTGCGCGGCCGTCGGGTGCAGCTGGTCCCACACGTCGGCGCCGCGGCCGGACGGGCGCAGCCGGGTGATCCTCAGCTGCGCGCCGAACCGGTCCGCGATCGACTTCAGCGCGTCCAGCTGGGCGACGTTGGTCCGGGTCATCACCACCGAGATCTTGAACCCGGCCATTCCGGCGTCCGCCAGGTATTCCATCGCGCGCGTGGCTGTGGCGAACGAGCCATGCCCGCGAACGGCGTCGTTCACCTCTGCTGTGGCGCCGTCCAAGGAGACCTGCACGTCCACGTAGTCGTTGGCGGCGAGCCGGGCCGCGATCCGTGGCGTGATCCGGACGCCGTTCGTCGAGAACTTGACGCCGACGTGATGTGCGGTCGCGTAGTCGACCAGATCCCAGAAGTCGGAGCGGACGGTCGGCTCGCCGCCGCCGATGTTCACGTAGAACACCTGCATCCGCTCCAGCTCGTCGATGACGGCCCGGCACTCGGCCGTGCTCAGCTCGCGCGGGTCCCGGCGGCCCGAGCTCGACAGGCAGTGCACGCACGCCAGGTTGCAGGCGTAGGTCAGCTCCCAGGTCAGGCAGATGGGCGCGTCCAAGCCGTAGCGGAACTCCTCGACCAGGGATCCGGCTTGCGCCGGCGCGGTCACGAGGGTGTCCTCGCGCAGATCATCGTGCCCGACGCCAGCGCGGCCAGCGCGCTGGCATAGGCCGGCAGCTCCGCGGGCGGAACGCCCGCAGCGTTGCAGGCGGAGCGCGCGGTCGGCTGGCTGTCCAGTGCTGCCACCACGGCCAGCAGGGCAGGGCTCTTGAGGAACGTCAGGCGCCTGGTGCCGAAGTGGTACAGCAGCGCGCCGAACCGTTCCGGCCGCACCGACACCCGGGGGTGCAGCCGCCAGGCGGCGTCCAGGTCGAACCGCGCGCCCGCGACCTCAGTAGACACCGCACATGCCATCGATCGAGATTTCCTCGATCAGCAGGTCGGCCGCGACGACTTCGGGCTGGGTGTCCGTCATCTCGGTTCTCGGGTCCGCGGTCTCGGCGGCAGGCGGGTCGATCACGGTAGTGCGGTCCGGCATGGTCGGCTCCCTCGGCGGCAGGCGGCGCCCGATGCGCACGCTAGATTCGGCACTGTGTGACGAATAGCGTGTACCCTAATCGGCACCCAGTGACGTAATCAAGAGCCCTTTCCCGAGACCAGGCACGATGCTTCCAGAGAGGCCCGCGGTGAGGACGGATCAGGCACCGCCAGGATCGAGCCGCAAACAGCCACCGGCGATCAGCGCAGCCACGCTGACGCCGAGGCCACGGCGCGGGCGGCCGCCGGGAACCAGCGCCAGGGAGCTCGAGCTCATCGCGCTTCGCCTGTTCAGCAAGCAGGGGTTCGAGGACACGACGGTCGAGCAGATCGCCGCGGCGGCAGGTGTCAGTCGCCGAACCTTCTTTCGCTACTTCGACTCCAAGGCCGACGTCCTCTGGCATGCCTTCGACGGCGAGGTCCGCGCGCTGCGCGCGGCGTTCGCCACGGTTCCGGACGACGTGCCGCTGATGACCGCGATCCGGCACGTCGTGCTCATCGTCAATCACGACCGCCCGCGCGACATCCCGGAATTGCGCACGCGGATGAACCTCATCGGTTCCGTGCCCGCGCTCCAGGCGAGCGCCGCCAACCACTACGACGCCTGGGAGCGCGCGGTCAGCGAGTTCGCCGGTCAGCGGCTCGGCCGGCCTGCCGCGTCGCTCCTTCCGTTGGCGATCGGCCGGGCGACGCTCGCCGTCTGCCGCGCCGCGTACGACCGCTGGGTCGAGCAGGCCGACGCAGACCTGACCGTCTACCTCGACGAGGCACTGCAGGCGTTGGCCGACGGGTTCCGGCCCGCGTCCGGTGCGTAATCACCCGCCCGGTGGAGGGGTGGTCCGCCGGGCACTCCGGGCCTAGGGTGACAAATCAAGGTCAACATCGGACTTTGCCGGCTCGGGCTGGGGAATCAGGAGGGATCCATGAAGACCAAGGCTGCGATCCTGCGCGGAGTGGGGAAGGACTTCGAGGTCACCGAGGTCGAACTGGATCCCCCCAAGGCCGGTGAGGTGCTCATCCGTTACGTGGCGGCGGGTCTGTGCCACTCCGACGAGCATCTGCGCCACGGAGACATCGTGCCGCGCTTCCCGATCGTGGCCGGCCATGAGGGCGCCGGGATCATCGAAGAGGTCGGGGAGGGCGTCACCCGGCTGCAGCCCGGCGACCACGTGATCTGCTCGTTCCTGCCGGTCTGCGGCCACTGCCGGTGGTGCTCGACCGGCAAGTCGAACCTGTGCGACATGGGCGCCACCATCCTGGAGGGGTGTCTGCCGGACGGCACGTTCCGGTTCCACTCCGACGGTGAAGACCTCGGCGCCATGTGCATGATCGGCACGTTCTCCGAGCGCGCGACCATCTCCGAGAACTCCGCGATCAAGGTCGACCCCGACCTGCCGCTGGACAAGGTCGTCCTCATCGGTTGCGGTGTGCCCACCGGCTTCGGCTCCGCGGTCCACGCCGCCGCCACCGAACCGGGCGACACCATCGCCATCTACGGGATCGGCGGGATCGGCATCAACGCCGTCCAGGGGGCCGCGCTGGCCGGCGCGCGGAACGTGGTGGCGATCGACCCGCTGGCCAACAAGCGGGAGGCCGCGGAGCAGCTCGGCGCCACGCACAGCTGCGAGACCGCCGAGGAAGCGGCGGAGCTGATCACCCAGCTGACCCGCGGCGTGGGCGCCGACAAGGCGATCGTCACAGTGGGCATCGTGACCTCGGAGGTCGTCGCGAGCGCCTTCCACGCCATCCGCAAGGGCGGCACGGTCGTGGTCACGGGCCTGGCCGACCCCACCAAGAACACGATCGAGCTTCCCGGTGCGCTGCTGACGCTGTTCGAGAAGCGGATCCAGGGCAGCCTGTTCGGTTCCGGCGACCCGTTCCACGACATCCCGCGGATGGTGGAGCTCTACCAGGCCGGCGACCTGAAGCTGGACGAGCTGATCACCAACACCTATACCCTCGACCAGGTCAACGAGGGCTACCAGGACCTGCTGGACGGCAAGAACGTCCGCGGCGTACTCCTGCATGCCGCCTCCTGAGCCACGCCCGCCGTCCGCGCCGGCGCGCCGGGCGCCGCCGATCGTGGGGCTGCGGCGGGAGCGCGAGGTGCTCACGGTCGCGTTGGACGCCGGCCGCCATGTGGTGATCGAGGGTCCGCCGGGCACCGGCAAGTCCACCCTGCTGCGGGACATCGCCCGGCAGGCGGGCAAGGCCGTGGTCTTCGCCGAGGGCAATGCCGAACTCACCCCGGCCAGGCTGATCGGGCAGTACGACCCGGCTCAGGTGCTCGCCGAGGGGTACGTGCCGGCCAGCTTCACCGACGGGCCGCTGCTGCGTGCGATGCGCTCCGGCGCGCTGCTGTACCTGGAGGAGTTCAACCGGGTGCCGGAGGAGACGCTCAACGTCCTGATCACGGTGCTCGCCGAGGGGGAGATCGCGGTTCCCCGGCTCGGGACGGTCCGGGCCGACCCGGGCTTCCGCCTGGTGGCCGCGATGAACCCTTTCGACGCGATCGGGACGGCGCGGGTGAGCCACGCCATCGCCGACCGGATCTGCCGGGTGGTGCTCGGCTACCAGGACGCCGCGGCCGAGCGGGAGATCACCACCGCGATCACCGGCGAGAACGGCCAGGTCGTGGACTTCGCGGTGACGCTCACCAGGGCCACCAGGCAGCACGCCGACGTGCGGATGGGCGCGTCCGTGCGCGGTTCGATCGACCTGGTGCTGCTGCAGACCGGCCTGGCCAGGCTGCGCGGCGAGAACGGCATCGTCCGGCCCACGGCTCGCGATGCCGCCTACGCCGCCCTCTCCGGGCGGATCCGGATCACCGACGGTTGCGATCGGACCCCCGAGTCGGTGCTGGACGAGCTGCTCGACCTGGTCTGGCCGGCGGACTCGCCTTATCCGCTCCTCCAGGACGACGATCCCGGCGGAGCGCTGGACGGCCCGGGAAAAGCTGACCGCCTGCCGCCGCCCGTGGCAGGCGCCAGCGAACGCCGCTCGTCCGCCTCGGCGCTGCGCCGCGACCGCGCCCGCGGCACCTCCCGCAGGACCATGAGCCGGGACGAACTGGCCGCCATGCACCCGTCCTTCGCGGCCACCTCGCCCGAGCTCGGCCGGCTCGACGAGGACGCGTTCGACCGGCTGCTCGCCGATGACCCGGAGGCCGCGGTGGCGGTCCTCGCCGACCTCACGCGCGCCACCGACCGGCAGTTGCGCGCCGCCGCGCAGCGGCTGGCGGGGAGGATCTTCTTCCGGCTGGGGCACGTCGGCCGGAAACCGGCCCGCGGCGTACGCCGGCTCGGCAGCGGTCGCGGTGAGGGGGACGTCGACCTGGAGCGCACCCTCGACCGGTGGTCGGGGCCCTGGCCACCGGCGGGTGAGGAGCTCGTGACCCGGTCCTGGCACGCTCACCGGCGCGCGCTGTGCCTGCTCATCGACACCAGCGGTTCGATGTCGGGCCTCGCCGTCGCGATCGCGGCCGTGGCCGCAGCGAGCGTCGTCCTGGCCGCCGACGGGCGGCTGACCCCCGCGATCATCGCGTTCAGCGGCGACGTCACCGTGCTGCAGGCGCAGGGCACCCGGCGCATGCCGGGTGACCTGGTCGGCGATCTGGTGGCACTGCGCGGGCACGGGATGACCGATCTGGCGGCCGCGCTGCGCGCCGCCGCGGCGCAGCTGGCGGATGCCCGGGCCGACGAGCGGGTGGCGGTGCTGCTCTCCGACTGCCTGGCGACCGCCGGCGGCGACCCGGCGCTGGCGCTGTCCGGAATCAGCCGCCTTCACGTGCTCTGCCCGCTCCCCACGGCGGAAGCGGAGCTGGCCGCCGCCACCCTGGCAGGCCGGGGCAGCGGGGTGAGCCGGCCGGTCAGGAGGCTCGCCGACGTGGCGCCGGCGCTGACCCACGTCCTGTCCTGACCCTGGGCCCGGCGCTGGACGGCCTACTGCGGCTGACATTCCCATCGGAGGCATCGAGGCAGACATCATGGTGTGAGCGGACCTGACGGGACTCTCGACAGTCCACAGGCAGGGGGTTCTCATGCAGCACGCTTACACACACACGATGTGGGTGGTCCGGCCCGAGCAGGAGACGGAGTTCGTCCGGCGCTGGCAGGACTGGGCACAGTGGAGCCAGAACGCCGGGCTGCAGGCACACGCCATTTTGTTGCGCGATGTCGACAATCCGATGATCCACATGAGTTTCGGCCGCTGGGAGAGCTTGAGTGCGGTCCGGGACTGGCGCCTGCTGACCGGCTACCACGAACGGGTCAAGGCGCTGGGCGGCGTGGTGCAGGAGTTCGAGCCACGAACGCTGACCGTCGTGAGGCACGGCTAGTTGCGCGACTACGCAAGAGCTCGCTCACGGCCGGGACGAGCACCCAAACCGCCGCGCCGTCGGCTCCGAAGTGCTCTTGCAGAATGCCGCGTCCATCGCCTGGATGGATGCCGAAGCCGAGAGAGGCCAGACTGTGACCGTGCCACGACGACGGCTGGTCGCCGTGGGTCGTACGGAGGACGCCCGGGAGGGGACGGGGCAGGCCGCCGCGCCGCCCTCCCCCACGAGCGACGAGGCACTGATCGCCCGGGTCGCCCGTGGTGACTCTGCCGCCTTCGAGCTGCTGTACGACCGGCACGCCGCGGCCGTCTACGGCATGGTCCGACAGGTGCTGCGGGACGCCGCTCAGTCCGAGGAGGTGTCGCAGGAGGTCTTCGTCGAGGCATGGCGTACGGCGACGCGGTTCGACGCCGCGCGGGGCAGCGTCCGGGCCGGGATCATCACGATGGCCCGCCGCCGGGCCATCGACCGGGTGCGGTCCGCGCAGGCCGCCGGCGAGCGGGAGGTCAGGGTCGCGGCCAGCACCGCGACGCCGGAGTTCGACGAGGTGAGCGAGGCGGTCGAGATCCGGATGGAGCAGCAGCGGGTGCGCCGCTGCCTGGAGTCGCTGACCGACCTGCAGCGTGAGTCGATCGACCTGGCCTTCTACCGCGGGTACACGCACCGCGAGGTCTCCGATCTGCTGGCCGTGCCGCTCGGCACGGTCAAGACCAGGTTGCGGGACGGCCTGATCCGCCTTCGGGACTGCCTGGGGGTGGCGTGATGGCCGCGGACGTTCACAACCTCACCGGCGCCTACGCGGTAGGCGCGATGGAGGACGACGAGGAGCGCCGGGACTTCGAGCAGCACCTCGCCGAGTGCCCGGACTGCCGCGAGGAGGTCCGCACGCTTCGCGAGGCGGCCGCCGCCCTCGGCGCCGCGGCTGCGCTTCCGCCGCCGCCGGGACTGCGTTCCCGGGTGCTGAGCGAGATCGCGGCGACACCACAACTGCCGCCGGCCGGACGGGTGCCCGCCCAGGTCACGCCCCTGCAGCGGCGGTCGCGCCGCCGCACGAGGGTGCTCGCACTTGCGGCATCGGTGGTGCTGCTCGCGGGCGTGGGCGTCGGCGCGGCGGGCGTTGTCGAGATGCGCGACGCCCAGCAGGCGCAGCAGCAGGCCGACCGGATCCTCGCGATCGTCGGCGACCCGTTCGCGCACCGCGTCAGCGGTCCGGTGAGCGGCGGAGGCGCGGCAACCGTGGTGGTGTCCGGGTCGGACGCCGTCGTCGTCACCGCCGGCATGCGCGGGCTTCCGCCCAGCCGGGCCTACCAGTTGTGGCTGATCCGTCCCGGCGAGATCGCCTCGGCCGGTCTCGGCCCGGCGGGCGCCCGGGCCGCAGGTGCCTGGACCAGGCTCGTGGACGGCGTGCGACCCGGCGACTCGGTCGCGATCAGCGTCGAACCGCGCCGAGGTTCCGCGCAGCCCACGACGACGCCGGTCGCCGTCCTGCGCGCTTAGGGCCTAGCCGCACGAAGATTCCGCAATCCGCGGGCGCGGGTGCTCCGAACGGTGGGTGGTGCCGCACGGCACCACACATCAGGAGGACACCATGCAATCGATCCCGAACAAGCGCGGGCGGCGCTGGCACCGCCTGGCGCAGGTCACGGCCGTCGGCGCCACCTGCCTGCTTGCCGGTGCAACGTTCGGCGCCGGCAGCGCGTCGGCGTCCAGCCACCGCGAGGCTCCAGGAGTCGCCGGCACCCCACGCCTGGACACCACCGACGTCTACGCCTTCCTCAGCCCGGACAAGGCGGGCAGCGTCACGCTGATGGCCAACTGGCTGCCCTTCTCCGAACCGGCGGGCGGCCCGAACTTCTACACCTTCGACGACAACGCCTGGTACGACATCGCGGTCGACACCAACAGCGACGCGCGCCCCAACGTGGTTTACCGGTGGGTGTTCCACACGAAGGTGAAGAACCCCGGCACGTTCCTGTACAACACCGGCCCCGTGAAGTCCCTTGACGACCCGAACCTCAACATCGTCCAGACCTACGACCTGCTCGTCTTCGCGAAGGGCCGCTGGTCGACCGTCAAGACCGGCCTGATCGCCGCGCCGTCCAACGTCGGCAAGGCGTCGATGCCCGACTACACGTCGCTGCGCCGCCAGGCCAGCTACCGGATCGGCGACACCGATGTGTTCGCGGGCCAGGCCGACGACCCGTTCTTCCTCGACCTGCGAGTCTTCAACCTGCTCTACGGCGGGAACCTGTCCGAGGTCGGCAACGACACGCTGCGCGGGTACAACGTCAACACCACCGCGATCCGGGTGCCGGTCGGCGAGTTCGGCGGGGCCTCGAACACGGTGGGCATCTGGTCGCGCACCTGGAAGAAGGGCGCGGACGGCCAGTACCGCCAGGTCTCCCGGCTGGGCATGCCGCTGGTCAACGAGGTGGTCATCCCGCTGAAGGACAAGGACAAGTTCAACGGGTCGAAGCCGGTGGACGACGCGCAGTTCCTCAACTACGTGACCAAGCCCGGCCTGCCGAAGGTGGTCCAGGCCGTCTACGGCATCAAGGCCCCGGCCGAGCCGCGGAACGACCTCGTCCAGGTCTTCCTGACCGGGGTTCCCGGGCTGAACCAGCCGACGAACGTCGTGCCCTCCGAGATGCTGCGGCTGAACCTGACACCCTTCTCCGGGCAGCAGGACAACCGGCTCGGCGTCATCGGCGGTGACAAGAACGGCTTCCCGAACGGGCGGCGGCTCTCCGACGACGTCGTGGACGTCTCCCTGCAGGTCGTGGAGGGCGAACTGGTCGGCTCCCCGAACGACCTCGGCGACGGCGTGGACGCCAACGACGTCCCGTTCGAGTCCGTGTTCCCCTATATCGGCCTGCCGAACAGCGGCTCCAACTCGGTGAACAGCACCGCGCAGTCCGTCAGCCCGTTGCAGGGAGGCAAGCCGGACGCGACGCCGTCGGCACCGCCCGCCGGTGCCGGGACGCCGAGCACCCAGGCCGAGGACCCCGACTCTCCGCTGCCGCCGGCCGGTGCCGCGGGAGCGGCGGCGATCGTGCTGATCGGCAGCGGTGGAGGCCTGTGGATGTGGTCGCGCCGCCGCCGGTCGCAGGAGGCCGGCACCGAGACCACCGGCACCACCCCCGGCACCACGCTCTGATCGGCATCGCGCCGTCAGGAACTGCGGGGTGGCCCTGGCCAGGGCACACCGCGAGGGCCACCCCGCCATAAACGTCCGACCTCCCTCCCCGGCACTCCTCCACCCCAGGGCAGGAATCACCATGAGACTGCGCATCCTTCCCGCCGCGGCGGCCCTCCTGGCCGCCGGCCTGGCCATCGCGATCGCCGTCGCGGCCAACGGCGCTGCACCCCGACCGGCGGCGTCCCAGCCCGGTGCGGCCGGCGCGGCGGCGGCTTCGCCGCCCGGGAGCATCCACGCGGTCCAGGCCCACCTCGCCCAGGTCCCCGGGGACTGGCCCGCCTGGTCCTCGCTCGGGACGCTGGAGCTGGAGCGCGGAAGGGCGACCGGTGACCCCGCCGCCTACGCCGCGGCGCAGCAGGCGTACGGCACCTCGCTGCGGCTGCAGCGGGAGGGCAACGACGCGGCGCTGGCCGGGGCCGCCGCGCTTTCCGCGGCTCGCCACGAGTTCGCCACCGCGCAGCGGCAGGCGCAGCAGGCATTGGCGATCAACGCCGAGAGCCCCGAGGCGCTCGCCGCGCTGACCGACGCGCTCACCGAACTCGGCCGCTACGGTCCCGCGCTGGCCACGGCCCGGCGACTGGACGCCGTCCGTCCCGGGCTTGCCTCGTTCGCCAGGCTGTCCTACCAGGCCGAGCTGCGCGGGCAGATCCCGCAGGCCATCGACCTGATGCGGCGAGCCGCCGGCGAGGCGACCACGCCGGCCCAGGTCGCGTTCACGCGCTCGCACGAGGGGCTGCTGGCGCTCGGTCGCCACGATCTGGCCGCCGCCCAGGATGCCTACCGCGCCGGCGTGGCGGTCGCCCCCACCGATACCGCGCTCATCTTCCTCGGCGCCCGGATCGCCTGGGCCACAGGCGATCCGAAGCTCGCGGTGCGCAGATACGCCGACCTCGTCACGCGCCGCCCCAGCCCTGTGTACGCGGCCGCCCAGGCCGAGGCGCTGCACGCGACCGGCGACCGCAGGGAGGAGGCCGCCGCGCTCGATCTCGTGCGGGCCTCCCAGCGGCTGGCCGTCACGGCCGGCGTGGCGCCCGAGGGCGCCGACGTGCTCTTCGAGGCCGACCACGGCGACCCGGGCCGGGTGATCGCCCTCGGCGCACGGGTGTGGAAGCGCTCGCCG
>JBKPQU010000157.1:0-15466 GCA_046734255.1 Actinomycetota bacterium | reverse complement strand
GTCGCGGACCGTGCGGGTCGGCGTCACGGACGGTGCCGGGGTCGTTCCGTTGCGCGTGCGTGAGTCACGCACGGACGTGACCCGCCCGATCCGGCTCCCTCGGCCTCCGCGGCTGGTGCTCGGGGAGAACATGCGGCCGCTGCGAGCACGGATCCGCGCCCTGCTGGAGCAGGCCGGCTGGGACGTCGTCGCAGAGGTCGCCAACGCCGAGCAGGCCGTGGCGGTCGTGGCCTCCGCCACCGAGGCCGGTCTCGCGCCCGACGTCGTCCTGGTCGACGTGCGCATCCCGGGCGGTGGCATCCGCGCGGCGGCGGAGATCAGCATCGGCCACCCGGCGGTGTCCGTGGTGATGCTCGCCGCCGGCTACGACGAGGACGACCTGGTCGAGGCGGTCCGAGCCGGTGCGGTCGGCTACCTGACCACCGACGGCGACCCGGACCGCCTCGCGCACGCGCTTGCGGGGGTGGTAGAGGGCCGGCCGGCCCTGTCCCCGGGCATGGTCGCGCGGCTCCTTGCCGAGATGCGCACCCCGCCAGGCGCGCTCGCCCCGGATCGCCGGGTCAGCCTGCTGACCCCGCGCGAGCTGGAGGTGATGGGCCTGCTACGCCGGGGGCTGGGCACCGCGGCGGTGGCCCGCCAGCTGTTCATCGCCCCGGCCACCGTGCGGGTCCACATCTGCGCCGTGCTTCGCAAGCTGAAGGTCAAGGACCGCGGGCTTGCGCTGCGTGTGCTCGACGAGCAGGGGTGGTCCGACTCCCGGCCCCGATGATCCATCCGGCTCCCGGGGTGCCCTACCTGGGTTGATCGCCCTGATCGGTCCGTATGTGCACTCTGAGTGACGAACTGGCCGAGATCACCTGTTGCTCCGATAAATCTGTTTTTGTTCTCTAATTCGCTCAGTCGTTTAGCGAACTGAACGCCCATGTCTCCAATTCTGCCCAAGCAGGACGGACGGGTCCCTAGCCTCCACACGACGACGAAATCCCGGGGGGCCTTCTCCAGGTGCGAAACGGTTACGGAGCGTATCGAATGGCATACCTACGGGGCGTGTCCCTGCGGTCGCGGTTTGCCACCACTGCAGGTGCAACAGCGGTCGCCGTGGTGGCGACTCTCGGGATGCCGGCGGCCGCACAGGCCGATCCTTCGACGTTGACCGTGACGCTCACAGGCGGCGCGAACACCTTCACCACCTCCGCCGGCGTGGTCTACGCCCGCCGGACCGGTGTGGTCAACCTGGCCGTGACGACCTCGCCGACCGCGGTCTGCGTCGACGTCACCGCGAACGGGTCGTCGACGCCGATCGCGACGGCGACCGCGCCCGCCGGCTCGTCGTCCTGGGCGATCACGCTGCTCGCCGGGACCGGTGACGGCGTCCAGGCGCTGTCGGTCCGCTCCTGGACGGCGATCGCGACGGGTGGGATCTGCAACACCGCGAGCGCTCCGGCCGACCTGCCGGGTGCAGCGTCGTACATCCTGGACAACACCCCGCCGACCGCCACCGCGACGGCCTCGCCGGCGCCGAACGCTCAGGGGTGGAACCGCTCGGACATCACGCTGACCTGGTCGGCGAGCGACGGCGGCAGCGGGCTACCGGACGGCTTCGTCCCGCCGGTGCAGACGATCACCGAGGAGACCCCCGCCGCCGGCGCCCTGCAGGCGATCGGCGTGCAGGACCGGGTCGGCAACCGCGGCGGCGGGTCTGTCCTGGTCAAGCTGGACAAGACCCTGCCGCAGATCAGCGGGTCGCGAACCCCGGCGGCCAACGCTGCGGGGTGGAACAACGTCCCGGTGACGGTGTCGTTCGTCTGCGCCGACGTTCAGCAGACGCCGACCGGGCCGATCCCCGGGTCCGGCGTGCACACGTGCTCCGGGCCGACCACGGTGTCCTCCGAGGGCGCCAACCAGTCGGTCACGGGCCGGGCGCTGGACAACGCCGACAACACCGCCGACGCGACCGTGAGCGGGATCAACATCGACCGGACGGCTCCGACGCTGCGCGGCGCCCCGACCACCGCCCCGAACGCCGCCGGCTGGTACCGCGGCGACGTCACCATTCACTGGACGGCGACGGATGCGCTGTCCGGGATCGCGTCTCCCCCCGCCGACAGCACGATCAGCGGTGAGGGCACAGGGCTGACCGCCTCCGCCAGCATCTCCGACCGCGCCGGCAACGCCACCAGCGCAACCAGCACGCCGAGCGTGCGGATCGACCGCACCCAGCCGGTGACCACGATCGACGCGCCGCCGGACTGGGTGAACACCACGCAGACGCTGACGCTCACGCCCCGGGACAACCTCTCCGGGGTGGCCGAGACCCACTACACCGTGGACGGCGGCGCCGTCCAGACGGGGACCGGCGTGCGGATCACCACCGAGGGGGACCACACGGTGGCGTTCTGGAGCGTGGACGCGGCCGGCAACGAGGAGACCCACCGAAGCGTGCACGTCAAGATCGACCTCATCGCGCCGCTGATCGGGCACAGCCTCGACCCGGAGCCGAACTCGCTGGGCTGGAACTCCTCCGCCGTCACGGTGACCTTCCTGTGCACCGACGTGCTGTCCGGCCTCGCGTCCTGCACCGCACCGGCGACCGTGGACGCCGAGGGCGCGCGCCAGCAGGTGCGCGGCTCCGCGCTGGACGTCGCCGGCAACACCGCGACGGACACCGCGGTCGTCAGCCTCGACCTGACCAAACCGCTGATCGACGCTTCGCCGGACCGGGCGCCGAACGACGCGGGCTGGTACCGGGACCCGGTCACGGTCACCTTCACCTGCACCGACGCGCTGTCCGGGGTGGCCGACTGCTCCCGACCGGCGGAGGTCGGCGAGGGCGCAGACCAGTCGGTCACCGGCACCGTGCACGACGCGGCCGGCAACTCCGCGTCGAGGACGCTGTCGGGGCTGGACGTCGACCTGACCGCGCCGCGGCTGACCGGCACCCCGACCACCTCGCCCGGGGGTGGCGGCTGGTACACCGGCGACGTCACCGTCGACTGGACCTGCTCCGACGCGCTGTCCGGGATCGACGGCAGCTGCCCGGGCGCGACCACGCTGGACGGAGAAGGCCCGGACGTGTCGAC
The DNA here is from genome assembly GCA_046734255.1 of Actinomycetota bacterium. GTDB lineage: Bacteria > Actinomycetota > Actinomycetes > Actinomycetales > Kineosporiaceae > JBKPQU01. The sequence continues at coordinate 12,386 of JBKPQU010000157.1, read as the reverse complement.
GCCGCCTGCCTCGGTCCGCGACCGGGCCGGGAACGAGACGTCGGCATCGGTGTCGGTGAACATCGACCGCCACGCGCCGGTGACCTCGATCACCGTGCCCGCCGTCCCGACGTCCGGCTGGTACACCGGCGACATCCAGGTGAGCCTGAGCGCGCTGGACAGCCTGTCCGGCGTCGGCGCCACGTTCTACCAGGTCGACGGCGGCGAGGCGGTGCCCTACACCGGGCCGTTCACCTTCAGCCAGCGCGGTGAGCACACGCTGACCTACTGGAGCTCCGACGTCGCCGGCAACGTGGAGCGCCACGACATGGGGCGCACCGTCGCCGTGCGGATCGACGGCACGCCGCCGACGATCGTCGGCGCGCGCACCCCGCAGCCGAACGCCGCCGGCTGGAACAACACCGCGGTCCAGGTCAGCTTCTCCTGCGCCGACGGCGAGAGCGGCCTGGCCGGCTGCGACGCCGGCACCACGGTGTCGGACGAGGTCGCCAACCGGTCGGTGACAGGCTTCGCGGTCGACGCCGCCGGCAACAGGGCGTCGGCCACGGTCGGCCCGATCAACATCGACCTGACCCCGCCAAACCTCGTCGGCACGCCGACCACGAGCCCGAACGCCGCCGGCTGGTACTCCGGCGACGTCACGGTCGCCTGGCGGGCCACCGACGGCCTGTCCGGGGTGGACGCCGCCACGGTGCCGGCGAACAGCCTGATCACCGGCGAGGGCAACGACCTGGTTGCCGGGCCGGTTAGCGTGTCCGACCTGGCCGGCAACTCGGCGACCGCCTCGGTCCGCGGAATCAAGATCGACCGGACCGCTCCGGCGATCACCGGTGCGCCGACCTCGAGCCCGAACGAGGACGGCTGGTACACCGGTGACGTCACCGTCGCGTTCACCTGCACCGACGCGCTGTCCGGCGTCGCCACCTGCCCGAGCGACAAGGTGATCACCGGCAACGGCCGGAACCTTTCGACCACCAGCGCCGAGGCGAGAGACAACGCCGGCAACGCCAATCCGGGGATCACCGTCGGCGGCATGAACATCGACGGCCTGCCACCGAGCACGAAGGCGACGACCGACTGCCCGGCGGGCGGCTGCGGTGCGACCGCTCCGGTCGTCCTGGCGGCCACTGACCAGGACGGCCTGTCCGGGGTGAAGGAGGTGCACTACGCGATCGACGACGGCGCCGAGCAGGTGGTCGACGGCTCCACGGTCACGGTCGACGTACCGCTGGACGGCGGACCGGCAACGGTCAGGTACTTCGCCGTGGACCGCGCGGGCAACGTCGAGCCGGCGAACACCATCTCGCTGAACTCGGACACCATCGCGCCGTCGGTGACGCACTCGATCAGCCCGACGCCGAACGCGCAGGGCTGGAACTCCGCCGACGTGGTCGTCACGTTCTCCGCCAAGGACAACACGAACGGCTCCGGGGTGGACCCGGGCAGCCTCACCCCGCCGGTCACGGTCTCGGCCGAGACCCCGAAGGAGGGGCGGACCATCGTCGGTCAGGCGCGTGACCTGGCCGGCAACGTGGGCACCGACACGGTCGTCGTCCGCCTGGACAAGACGGCGCCGACGATCACTGGTGCCACGACGACCCAGGCGGGGCCGGGCGGATGGTTCACCGGGCCGGTGCGGGTGCGCTTCACCTGCTCCGACGCGCTGTCGGGGATCAGGGTGTGCCCGGACGACGTCGTGCTGACCGGTAACGGCGTCGGCCAGTCGGTGATCCGAACTGCCACCGACGCCGCGGGCAACACCCGCAGCGCGACGGTCGCCGGGATCAACATCGACCGTGAGGCGCCGCAGATCACCTCCGTCTCGATGCGGGACGACGCGATCTACCAGCTCGGCCAGGTGCCGGCGGCGACCTGCACCGCGACCGATGCGACCTCCGGCGGGGTGACCTGCGCGGTGAGCGTCACCGGCCCGAGTAGCGGGGTCGGCCTCTTCCGGTTCACCGCCACCGCGACCGACGCGGCCGGGAACACCTCGACCGCGGAGGGCAGCTACCGCGTGGTCTACCGATGCGACGGCTTCTCGCCCCCGATCTGGGACCTGCGCTACTTCGGGTTCGGGGTGTTCCGGGCGGGGAGCACGGTGCCGGTGCGGATCCAGCTGAAGAACGGTGCCGGGGACGTCGTCCAGGGCGGTGCGCCGCACTTCGTCGGGCCGGTCCGCGCCTGGCTGATCACCGCGCCTGTCACGGCGCAGACCGGTGACGAGTCCGGGACGGCGGACGACGTGTTGCGCTGGGACGCCAGCAGCAGGCAGTGGGTCTACCAGTGGTCCACCCGCGGGCTGCGAGCCGGTTACCTCTACCGCATCGGGGTCACGCTGGACGACGGCCGTACCTACTACGCCTACGTCGGGCTGCGGTGACGCCGGCGCGACAACCACCACACGCACGCAAACAGAAGAATCCGGGTCGTGCCGCAGGTAGCACATCCTGGCGTGGCACTCTGTTGAACGTGACATCATCGCTGGGCGCCGCGGGCGGCAGCCACGAGGTTCTCGGGCTGCCAGGTAGCGTCCTGGCCTGCCTGTTCGACCTCGACGGAGTGATCACGCAGACCGCCGTGGTGCATGCGGCGGCGTGGAAGGAGATGTTCGACGGTTACCTGCACACGCGCGCGGAGCGGACCGGCGAGCCCTTCGTCCCCTTCGAGGCCTCCGACTACGAGATGTACGTGGACGGCAAGCCCCGTGCCGACGGGACCAGGTCGTTCCTGGCGTCCCGCGGCATCCAGCTGCCCGAGGGAAGTCCCGGCGACCCGCCGGACGCCGAGACCGTGCACGGCCTGGGCAACCGGAAGAACATGATCGTGCAGCGGCGGATGCGCGATGACGGCGTGCGGGTCTACCCGGGCTCCCTGGACTACCTGCGCCGGGTGCGCGCGGCGGGGCTGGCCACAGCGGTGGTCTCCTCCAGCGCCAACACCGCCGACGTGCTGGCCGTCACCGGGATCGCGGACCTGTTCGACACCCGCGTCGACGGCCAGGTCGCGGCCCGCGACCACCTCGCGGGGAAACCCGCCCCGGACACCTTCCTCGCGGCCGCCGCGGCGCTGGGGGTCACCGCAGGTCAGGCGGCCGTCTTCGAGGACGCGCTGGCCGGCGTCCAGGCCGGCCGGGCCGGGGGGTTCGCCCTGGTGGTCGGCGTCGACCGTACCGGCCAGGCCGCGGCCCTCAGGCAGAGCGGCGCCGACGTCGTCGTCACCGACCTCGGCGAGCTGCTGGAGGTCGAGTGAGCCCCGGTCCCGCGGGCGGGGGCGCTGATCTGGGGCACGTCTTCGCGGTCGAGCCGTGGAGCGTGCGCGAGCCCGCGCTGCGCCTGGACGCGCTGGCCCGCACCGAGTCGGTGTTCGCGCTGTCCAACGGGCACGTTGGGCTGCGCGGCAACCTCGACGAGGGCGAGCCGCACGGGATCCCGGGAACCTACCTGAACTCCGTCTACGAGCTGCGCCCGCTGCCCTACGCGGAGGCGGGCTTCGGCTATCCGGAGTCCGGGCAGACCGTGGTCGACGTCACCAACGGGAAGATCATCCGGCTGCTGGTGGACGACGAGCCGTTCGACGTGCGCTACGGCACCCTGCTGCGGCACGAGCGCACGCTCGACTTCCGCGCCGGGACGCTCAACCGGGTCGCGGAGTGGCGCTCGCCGGCGGACCGGGTGGTCCGGATCTCCTCCACCCGGCTGGTCTCCTTCACCCATCGCTCGATCGCCGCGATCGCCTACGAGGTGACCGCGCTGGACGGCCCCGCCCGGCTCGTGCTGCAGTCCGAGCTGGTCGCCAACGAGGAGCAGCCGGGCCCGGCCAGCAAGGACCCCCGGGTGGCCTCGATCCTCGGCTCGCCGTTCGAGCCGCTGGAGCACGACGTCATGGGCACGCGGCTGCTGCTCATGCACCAGACCCGGCGCAGCGGCCTGCGGATGGCGGCGGCCGCCGACCACCTGATCGAGCCCGGGGCCGGCGTCGACGTCCAGGTCGGTTCCGAGGGCCGGGTGGAGTGGGGGCGGGTCACGGCCACCGCGGTGCTCCAGCAGGGCCAGAGCCTGCGGCTGCTGAAGTTCGTCAGCTACGGATGGTCCACGCAGCGCTCGATCCCGGCGTTGCGCGACCAGGTGGCGGCCGGCCTGACCGGGGCGATCCACACCGGGTGGGAGGGGCTGCTCGCCGACCAGCGCGGGTACCTCGACGAGTTCTGGGCCGGCGCGGACGTCGAGATCGACGGCGATCTGCCGCTGCAGCAGGCGGTCCGCTTCGCGCAGTTCCACGTGTTGCAGTCCGGTGCCCGCGCGGAGGAGCGCCCGATCGCGGCCAAGGGCCTGACCGGGCCCGGGTACGACGGCCACTGCTTCTGGGACACCGAGACGTTCGTGCTTCCGGTGCTGATCCACACGGCGCCGCACGCCGCCGCGGACGCGCTGCGCTGGCGGCAGATGACGTTGCCCAAGGCACGGGAGCGCGCGCGGCTGCTGGGTCTGGAGGGCGCCACGTTCCCCTGGCGCACGATCAACGGCGAGGAGTGCTCCGGCTACTGGCCGGCGGGGACGGCCGCCTTCCACATCAACGCCGACGTCGCCGACGCCGTCGTGCGCTACCACGACGCCACCGGGGACGACGAGTTCGACGCCACCGTGGGCCTCGAACTGCTGGTCGAGACCGCGCGATTGTGGCGCTCGCTCGGCCAGTTCGACCGCGACGGTGGCTTCCGGATCGACGGCGTGACCGGGCCGGACGAGTACAGCGCGATCGCGGACAACAACCTCTACACGAACCTGATGGCGCAGCGGAACCTGCGCGAGGCCGCCGCCGCAGCACGGCGCTACCCCGATCAGGCGGCCGGGCTCGGCGTGGACGACGCGGAGATCGAGGCCTGGTGCGCCTGTGCCGCGGCGGTCGTCATCCCGTTCGACGAGAAGCTCGGCGTGCACCCGCAGGCCGAAGGCTTCACCCGGCACGCCGTGTGGGACTTCGCCGGCACGAAGCCCGAGCAGTACCCGCTGCTGCTGCACTTCCCCTACTTCGACCTGTACCGCAAGCAGGTGATCAAGCAGGCCGACGTCGTCCTGGCCATGCAGATGCGCGGTGACGCGTTCACGCCGGAGCAGAAGGCCGCGAACTTCGAGTACTACGAGCGGCTGACCGTTCGTGACTCGTCCCTGTCCGCCTGCACGCAGGCGGTGCTCGCCGCCGAGGTCGGCCACCTGGATCTGGCCTACGCCTACGCCACCGAGGCCGCGTTCATGGACCTGCACGACCTCGAGCACAACACCCGCGACGGCCTGCACATCGCCTCGCTGGCCGGCGCCTGGATCGCGATGGTGGCCGGGTTCGGCGGCATGCGCGACCACGACGGCGTCCTGATCTTCGCCCCCCGGCTGCCGGAGGGCCTGACCCGGCTGGCGTTCACGATCACGCACCGCGGCAACCGGTTGCGCGTGCAGACCGACGGGCGGCAGGCGACGTACACGCTGAGCGACCACAACGGGGATCTCGAGCTGATCCACCACGGAGAGCTGCTCCGCCTGATCGACCACACGCCGACGACCAGGCCCGTGCCTCCGGTGCCTGACCGGCCCGCTCCCACGCAGCCTGCCGGCCGGGCTCCGCACCGACCCAGGACCTGAGGCCCCGCGGCGTCGCGCCGGGGACATCGGGAAGGGTGCCATGTGGGGTTGTCTGCACGCGGGCATCCGGGGAGGGTGGTGGGGTCGGCGCACAGCGCCGCCGGGCGGCGCGAACCGGCCGCGGTCGGCGGCCGGGCCGGCAGGACGCTCGACCCCGAGGAGGACGCCATGACCACTGGCACCGCAGCCGAGACCAGCACAAGTTCCGCACCCGCCCAGCGCGGCAAGCTGCGAGGCCGCGTCGCCTTTGTCACGGGTGGCACCCGGGGGATCGGCGAGGCGATCTGCCGAAGGCTGGCGGGGGACGGCGCCGCGGTCGCCGCCGGCTACGCGGGAAACACCGAGGCGGCCAACGCATTCCTCGGCGAGTTGGGGCAGGACGGCTCGAAGGTCACCATCCACCAGGGCAACGTCGGGAACCCCGAGGACTGCCGGCGCACGGTCGCCGAGGTGATCGACCAGCACGGCCGGCTGGACATCCTGGTGAACAACGCCGGCATCACGATCGACAAGACCGTCGCGCGGATGACCGACGACGACTGGCAGAAGGTCATCGCGGTCAACCTCTCCGGCGCCTTCTACCTCTCCCAGGCGGCGCTGGCGCACATGCTCGAGCGTGGGACCGGCCGGATCATCAACGTCTCCTCGGTGATCGGCGAGATGGGCAACATCGGCCAGGCCAACTACGCCGCCTCGAAGTCGGGCCTGTTCGGCCTGACCAAGACCCTCGCGCGGGAGGCCGCCTTCCAGCTGGCCCGGTCCGGCAAGCTCACAGACGAGAGCATCGGGCTGACCGTGAACACCGTCACCCCCGGCTACATCGCCACCGAGATGGTCCAGGCGGTGCCGGAGAAGGCGCTGGCGCGGATCATCGGGCAGGTGCCGGTCAACCGCCTCGGCCGCCCCGAGGAGGTGGCGAGGGTGGTGCACTTCCTCGCTGCGGACAACTCGTCGTACATCACCGGCGAGGTGTGGGGGGTCAACGGCGGCCTCTACATGTGAGCACCCGCGAGCGCGGGTGAGGTGCTCCGCTCCGGACGGCGCGCGGAGTCGGTTAGCGCGCGGCTGACCCCTTGCTAGCTTGGCGGCACGCCGATCCGAGAGGAGCCCCGAATGCCCGCTGTCGACGAGACCGCCGACTTCGGCTTCGACACCAGTGCCTTCACCTACGTGGCCGCCCGCCTCAGGGACCTCAACCAGAGGCTGGTGGAGTCGTCCAAGATCGCAGGGCTGGCCGGGCTGGACGCCTACGACAAGGGCGTGTCGGGCGTGGTCGCGTTCGAGCGGTCGATCGCCGACGCCAGCCCGTTCGGTTGGGTGTCCGCGATCGCGAACATGCACGCGACGTTCGTCCGCGAGATGACCTCCGCGTACACCGACGGAGCGCGCGTTCTGCTCAAGTGAGGCCGGGTCGCCGCCGGTGACCCCCTGACAACGGTTAGGCGTGCGAGACGTGTCCGATCAGGCCCGCCATCTGGTTGACGATCCCCGGGAGGCCCTTGATCTGATTCTGCGGCCCGCGCCCGGTGAACAGCACCGGCCCGTACATCGTTCGACTCGGCTGCCCGCCGATCGCTGAGGCGAGGCGCTTGGCGCGGTAGTTCGGCGCCACCGCGGCTTTCTGCGCGTCCGCGTTCACGAAGGCCTGCCACGCGACCAGTGGCGGGTCGGACAGGGCCCGCACCCGTTCCATGGGGCCGTCGAGCACCCGCTCGAACCGGTCGGAGTCGACGTCCATCAGCCGCATCGGCTGCCCGGAGTCGGCCGGAACGAGCAGCACGCGGATCACGCCGTTGATCGCCCAGGTCATCGCCGTGTCCCCGGGTCAGTCCCGCCCGGCCGGCGCCATCCCGCCATGCCACATCGTGGCACGCCGCGCGGGTCTCGGGACCCGCTCCCCCCGGCCTGGCCGGACAGCCCGCGAACGTCACCGCGGGCCGCTACGTTCGGCTCGTGGTGATCCGGCCGTGAGATGGGACCAGCTGGTACCGCACGCTCCCGCGCTCGGCTTCACGCCGCGCGAGCAGGTGCGCTGGCTCGCCCCGGGGGAGTTGTGGCGGACGGCCGTGAAGGTCGCGCTGTCCTCGGTGTTCGTGAACTACCTGGACAAGCGGGAGATGCAGGGAACGCTCGATCCCCGCCGGATGGTGATCGATCCTGACGCCGAGGGTGGCTGCTGGCTGGACTTCGTCGCCGACCTCGGCGACGGCTTCGACGCCACGTACTCGGTGGCCACCCTGCTGGCCCGCCCGGAGCTCGAGCTGCCCGGGCTGCCGGATCCGCTGCCGAGGGGGACGGGGCTGGTGCTCGGCGGCGACGAGGTCTACCCGACGCCGTCGGCCGCTCAGTACGAGGACCGCCTGCGCGGCCCGTACCGGGCGGCCCTGCCCGTGGTGGAGGGCGACCCGCCGCTGCTGCTGGCCCTGCCGGGCAACCACGACTGGTACGACGGGCTGACCGCGTTCGTCCGGCTGTTCGGGCAGCGCCGCGACGTCGGCGGCTGGCGGACGGCGCAGTCGCGCAGCTACTTCGTCCTGCAGCTCCCGCAGCGGTGGTGGCTGGTCGGGCTGGATACCCAGCTCGGCACCGACATCGACGAGCCGCAGAGGCTGTTCTTCCGCCAGCACCTCACCGCGCAGCTGCAACCGGGCGACGGAGTGATCGTGTGCGCCCCGGCACCGACCTGGGTCTACTCCAACGAGCACCGCCCCGACGACTTCAACACGCTGCACTACTTCGACCGGAAGATCGTCCGGCTTCGCCAGGAGGCGCCGGGCGCCCCGCCGGTGCCGACCGGCGCCGCCGTACGGCTGTGGCTGACCGGTGACCGGCACCACTACGCCCGCTACGTTCCCGAGCAGGAGTTCCCGGGCGGCGCGCCGCCACCGCAGGCGGCCACCCGCGGCGAGCAGATGGTCACCTGCGGGCTGGGCGGCGCCTACCTGGCCTCGACCCACACGCTGCCGGAGACGTTGACGCTGCCGCCCGCGCAGTCGCGCTATCCCCATCCCGACCCCGGGCGCTTCCGCCTGGCGTCCCGCTACCCGGACGCGCCGACGTCCCGCCGGCTGGGCCTCGGCCTGCTCGCCCCGACAGCGCGGGGGATCGCCTGGCGCAACCGCGGCTTCTGGCGGCTGGTCGGCGGCGTGCACGCCGCGCTGTTCCTGGTCCTCGCGGGCGTGCTCGGGCTGTTCCTCGGCCAGACGCCCGCTCATGCCCTGCGGACCGCCACGGTGGGCGACGTCTGGCAGCTGGCCGGGCAGCTCGGCGTCTGGTTCGCCGTCGTGGTCGCCGGCTGGACGCTGCGCCCGGTGCTGCACCGGCACCTGCCGAGGTTCCCGGTCCTGGCCACGATCGGGATCGTCTTCCAGATGGTGCTCGCCTTCGCCACGCTGAGCGTCGTCGTCCTGGTGCCGTGGCCCGACGGGACGCCCGACTGGGTGCTGCTGGGCGCCTGCGTGGTCGGGACCGTCGTGGTCACCGGGCTGGCCGCGTGCTACGCGTTCGCAGGCACGATCCTGCTCGCCCGCCGGGGCCAGGTCGCCGAGCTGCGGATGTCCGGCCAGGCGATCGAGGACCACAAGGGGTTCCTGCGGATCAGGGTGCACGGCGACGGCCGGCTGACCGTCCATCCGGTGGCGATCGATCGGATCTGCCGCGACTGGACCCTGGAACCGTCACCCGGGACCGCCGACCTGCGTCCGGTGCCCGCCATGCCGCTGCGACCGCGGCTGATCGAGCCGCCGTTCGAGATCAGTCGCACGCCCTGACCGGCAGCGATCGGCCCAGTTGTCGGCCCAGTGGTCGGCTCAGTGGTCGGCGAGGACCTGGCAGAGCGTGCGGCCTCGTGCCATCACCAGCTCATCTCTCAGCTGGCCCACGATGCTGCGCAGCTCCACGTCGCCGAGCCGGTCGAGGTCGTCCAGCACGCGGGATGCGGCGGCCAACGTCCCGTCGTCCAGCCGCTCGGAGACCCCTGCGGCGCAGATTTCCTGGACGGCGGTGTTGATGTGGTCGCGGACGTCGGGGTGGACGGCGACCAGGAACTCCAGCTGGCGCTCGTGCGCGGTGTAGAGGCGCTGGTAGCGCCGCCCTACGCGGGTGCTGGCCAGCTGCCCGCGGATCTGCTGCGGTACGGGAAATCTTCCGACCGGTCCGGTCATCGTCCTCACCTCCTCACATCCCAGGAGCCGTTCGGCACGCGCTGGATACTTCGGCGCGGGATCGGGAGGAGTTGATTCGTACGGTCCGGGAATGTCCGAGACACGTCCGTGTCGTGCACGCCTTCCTCGCATCGCTAGTCGGCTACCCGTGCGCGCGGGCCCGTCGGCCGACCAACGTCGGCTTCTCAGATCCGCTCAGAACCGTGCTGCTCTCATCGGTGCCCGTGTCCCGGGCAGAAACCTGACCGGGGCGAGCACCTCAAATCGCTGCACAGCGTACACAACACGCTGCAGGGAGTCACATCAGGCGAATGGACGACCGTCCGAGAGCACATCGATGGGGCAGCCTACGGCTCGTTTCAAGACGCCCGTCGCGAGGGGTGCGACAAGAGGTGCGGGGGCTCCGGCCTGACCCCGGACATGCACCGCGGCCAGCGGTCCGGGGATCGGCTCCGGCCTGACCGCTGGCCGCGAGCAATATCATCTCACGGACCACCCAACAGCGCGACACTTTGCGTTTCGCAGGGCGAACCACGTGCAACGTACGCGATCAGCGTGCAGCGGCTCCGAACCCGAAGGCACCCGAGCCGGCGACCAGCTCTGCGGTGCTGTGGTGCTCGACCTCCGCGACCAGCTCGGGCGCGGTCTCCGCGACGACCTTGCGGACCCGCGAGGTCGCCAGCGGGCCGAGCCAGTCGTAGGCCTCGGTGAACAGCCGCCGGGCGGCCTCCCGCGGCCACCCGGTCGGCATCAGCCGCAGCGGCAGCTGCGGGTCCATGCCGGGGAACCGCCGGTAGGTGTCCATGATCTGGGTGCGGGCCACGAGCGCGTCGGAGGAGCTCAGCCCGCCGGTCCGCAGCGCCTGCCCGACCGGCGACCAGCGATCGACGAACTCCTGGTAGGCCTCGGCGATGCTGGCGAGGTCCCACGCCTCGATCGGGGCCCGGAAGCAGCCGCCGGCCAGGGCCTGGCGCGCCCTCAGCACGGTGGCGCTGTCGACGTCCAGCTCGTTCATCGTGGTGCGGACCTCTTCGGGCGTGGCGCGCGGAGACACCCACAGGCCGTCGTACAGCGGCGCGAAACCCTGCCAGCGCAGCCTGGACCTCAGCAGGTGCCGGGTGTCCCGGCGCTCCTCCGGCAGTGAGAAGGCGACGACGGTCCACTCGCCGTCCCAGTTCTCGGCGTCCTGGGCGAAGGCGGCGATGCGCCGGCTGCCCCTGGCCAGCACGGCGGCGGCATCCCGGGTCAGCCGGTAGTACGTGCGGCGCCCCTCCTTGGAGGCCTCGATCACGCCGCGCCTCGAGAGCCTGCTCAGCGCCGCCCGCGCGCCGACCTCGGAGATCCCGAACTCGCAGGTCAGTTCGACCAGGGCCGCGGAGGGCAGGCGGTTCCGGTGGCGCAGGGAGTAGTCCGCCAGGAGCGTGACCATCAGGTGCTGCGGTGGCGAGCCGACCTGCGTGCGAGGCAGGTCGACGGCGCGGGGTTCCGCGACGCTGGTGCTCGGGGTTGCCGCCACGTGAGGAGTATACGGAGGCGCCGATTCCGCAAAAGCCTTTCGACAATCCGCCACTCGGGCCGGAATTGTCTTTGTGTCATGGGCGCGGTGGGAGCGGATATCCGTAGAATCCATTCCACGTCACGATTGTTGCCCGACCTCGCAGGGCTGGCCGCCATCGATGTGCATGTGCACATCGAGTCGGACGGGCGTGGCCGTTTCTCGCTCGACGACCAACTGATGGCGGCGTCGGCCGCCTACTTTCGCGCGACGTCGAACCGCGCGCCCGGCCTCGAGGAGATCGCCACCCACTACCGCGAGCGCAACATGGCCGCGGTGGTGTTCACCGTCGACGCCGCCGTGGCCACCGGCCACCCCGCGCTGTCCAGCGCGGAGGTCGCCGACGCCGCAGCCGCGCACCCGGACGTGCTCATCCCCTTCGGCAGCGTGGATCCCGCGACCGGGGACGCCGCGGTCCGCCAGGCTCGCCGCCTGGTCGAGCAGCACGGCGTTCGCGGGTTCAAACTGCACCCCAGCCTGCAGGGGTTCCAGCCGAACGACCGGGCGTTCTACCCGCTGTACGAGGCGTTCTCCGAGCTCGGGGTACCGGTGGTCTTCCACTCCGGGCAGACCGGGATCGGTGCGGGCCTCCCCGGCGGGCGCGGCATCAAGCTTCGGTACTCCCACCCCCTTCTGATCGATGACGTCGCCGCGGACTTTCCGGAGCTGACGATCGTGCTCGCGCACGCCGGGATGCCCTGGCACGACAGCGCGGTCTCGATCGCGCTGCACAAGGCGAACGTGTTCATCGACCTGTCCGGCTGGCTGCCGCGGTACCTGCCCGCGCCGCTGGTCCGCAGCATCAACACGGTGATCCGGCAGAAGGTGCTGTTCGGCACCGATTTTCCGCTGCTCACGCCGGACCGCTGGCTCGCCGACTTCGACGCCCTTGAGGTCAAACCCGAGGTGCGGCCGCTCGTCCTGAAGGAGAATGCGATCCGGATGCTCGGGCTGAAGGCCTCGGGAGAGGAGGTGCCGTGACCACCATCGTGGCCACCGTCGCGGACCTGGCCGCGCTGGTCGGGCAACCGC
>JBKPQU010000156.1:0-7477 GCA_046734255.1 Actinomycetota bacterium | reverse complement strand
TCAGATGTGTATAAGAGACAGCCCGCCGACCTTGCCGCGGCCCGCTCCGCCTGGCGGCCCGGCCTGACCCTGTTCGCCGTCCACGTGGCGGTGCGCGGCGAGTTCCGCTACCCCGTCGGCGCCGACGGCATGGCCTCGGTCGCCGGTGGGCTGGGATCGGCGAGCGGGCTGGCGCGGCAGCTGGAGGCGTTCGGCCGGGGCGACTGCGACGACGCGGATCCCTGGTTGCTGATCGTCTGCCCCAGCGTGGTCGACCCGGGCCGGGCACCGCCGGGCGACAGCACCCTGAAGCTGCTGACCGTCGCGCCCCACCCGCCGTCCGGCACTGAGAACGCTGTCGAGGGCCGTGGCTGGGACGAGCAGCGGCAGCGCTACGCCGACCGGCTGATCGCGCGGGTGGTCCAGCGTGCCGGCGGGCCGGCCCCGGACGAGGTGCTCGCGGTCGTGGCCGAGGGTCCCCCCGAGCTGGAGCGGCGGAACCGGCACAACGTCGGGGGCTCCTGTCACGGCGGTGAGTTCGTGACCGCCGGGGGCGAGGTCCTCGTCGGGTGGCCGCACCACCGGCTGCCGGTCCCCGGGTTGTACCTGACCGGCGCCACCGCCCACCCCGGTGGATCGGTGGCCGGCCGGGCCGGCCGCAACTGCGCCCGCGTGCTGCTGGGCGATCTCGGCGTCGCGCCGAGCACCGTGATGGGACCGGACTAGGAGACGTCACTGCACACGGTTGCAGGAGGTTGGGAATGGACGAACGGGTCGCCGCCGCCGTCTCGCACTGGGGTCCGCGGTTCACCACCAACGGCGTCACGGCGAGCGACTTCGCGCGGATCACCGCGGCGGTCTCCCGCTGGGACCAGTGGTGCGAGGCCTGGACCGGCGCGGGATCGGAGCACGAGGACCTCGGCCGGGAGGCGCTGGCCGAGGGCCGGTGGCGCTCGGCCGGCGCGCACCTCGCGCAGGCCGCGGTCTACTACCACTTCGCCAAGTTCCTGTTCGTCGACGACCTCGACCAGATGCGCCGCAGCCATGCCGCCGCCGTCCGCTGCCTGGACGACGCGCTGCCGCACCTCGACCCACCCGGGCGGCGGGTGGAGATCCCGTTCGAGGGCAGCCGCCTGGTCGGCATCCTGCGGATGCCCGCGGGTGACGGCCCGCACCCTCTGGTCGTGCTGGTGCCCGGGCTGGACTCGGCGAAGGAGGAGTTCGGCTCGACCGAGGCGCTGTTCCTGCAGCGCGGGCTGGCGACGCTGTCGGTGGACGGCCCCGGCCAGGGGGAGGCCGAGTACGACCTGCCGATCCGCGGCGACTGGGAGGTGCCGGGCGCCGCCATCCTGGACGCCGCCGCACGGCTGCCCGCCGTCGACCCGGACCGGATCGGGATGTGGGGCGTCAGCCTCGGCGGGTACTACGCACCGCGGATCGCCGCGTCCGACGAGCGGGTCAGGGCGTGCGTCGCGCTGGCCGGGCCGTACGACTTCGGCGAGTGCTGGGACGGGTTGCCCGAGCTGACCCGGACCGCCTTCCGCGTGCGTTCCCGCAGTGAGGACGACGCGCGGGCCCGGCAGCGCGCGCACGAGCTCAGCCTCGCCGGGCGGGCCGAGCGCATCCGCTGCCCGCTGCTGATCGTCTTCGGCCGGCTGGACCGGCTGATCCCGCCCGGGCACGCCGAGCGGCTGGCCGGCGAGGCGTCCGGCCCCACCCGCCTGATCATGCTCGAGGATGGCAACCACGGCTGCATGAACGTCGCCGCCAAGCACCGGTTGCGCACCGCGGACTGGATGGCCGCGCAGCTGCGGGTGCTGAGCTTCGCTTGACACCACCATTCGCCCCGCCTATGTTCGCAAACGATTGCACAGAACGGGAGAACGCCATGGCCGACTCGCTCGCGTCGTCGCTGTCCGTGGGCTGGATCGGCACCGGACGGATGGGCACGCCGCTGGTCAGCAGGCTCGCCGACGCCGGCCTGGACGTCGCAGCCTGGAACCGGACCCGCAGCAAGGCCGAGCCGCTGGCCGCGCGCGGCCTCACGGTCGTCGACACTCTCGGCGATCTCGCCGAGCGCGACGTGGTGTTCACGATGGTCTCCGCAGACGACGATCTCGAGGAGGTCGTCCGCGGCCTGCTGGCGGGCGGGAAGGGCCCCGGGGTGCTGGTCGACTGCTCGACGGTCTCGGCGACCGCCTCGGGGCGCGTGCGCGAGACCGCCGCGGCCGCGGGCGTCGCGTTCCTGGCGGCGCCGGTCAGCGGCAACGGCAAGGTCGTCGCCGTGGGGCAGCTCAGCCTGGTCTGCTCCGGGCCGGAGGATGCCTTCGACCGCGTGCGCCCGGTGCTGGAACTGCTCGGCCGGCACGTCACCTACGTCGGCGAGGGCGAGCTGTCCCGGCTGGTGAAGATCTGCCACAACCTGCTGCTCGGCGTCGTGTCGCAGAGCCTCGCGGAGATCACCGTGCTGGCCGAGAAGAGCGGGGTCAGCCGCGCGGCGTTCCTCGACTTCATCAACAACAGCGTGATGGGCTCGGTGTTCACGCGGTACAAGGCGCCGGCGCTGGTCCACCTGGACTACACGCCGACGTTCACCCCGGTCCTGCTGCGCAAGGACTTCGACCTCGGCCTGCGCGCGGCGGACGAGGTCGGCGTCCCGATGCCGGTGGCGGCCGTCGCGCGCGAGGCGGTGCAGGCGGCGATCGCCCAGGGGCATGACGCGAAGGACTTCGCCGTGCTGCTGGAGGTGCAGGCCGCCGCGTCGGGCCTTTCCATGAGCCCCGAGGACGTCGAAGTGGACGACGGGCTGGGCCCGGACGCAGGCTGAGACCATGACCACGCCCATCGAGGCCGCGGCCGACTCCGCGCGCGCCGTGCCTGACGCCGAGACCCGGCTGCGGATGTACCGGCTCCAGGTCGAGATCCGTGCCTTCGAGAAGCGCGCCTACGACCTGTTCATGCAGAACCTTGTCAAGGGCACCAGCCACCTGTCGCTCGGCCAGGAGGCGATCGCCGCGGGGTTCGCCGTCGTGATGCGCCCGGACGACTGGACGTTCGCCACCTACCGCGGGCACGCGCACACGCTCGCGCGCGGGACGCCGATGGCGCCGGTGATGGCCGAGCTGCTCGGCCGCGCCGGCGGGCTGATGGCGGGCAAGGGTGGCTCGATGCACCTGACCAGCGTCGAACACGGCGTGATGGGCTCCTACGCGATCGTCGGCGCGCACCTGACCGTGGCCAACGGTGCCGCCTGGTCGGCGCAGCTGCGCGGCACGTCCCAGGTCGCGGTGTGCTTCTTCGGCGACGGCACCACGAACATCGGGGCGTTCCACGAGGCGCTCAACCTCGCGGTGATCTGGTCGCTCCCGGTGGTCTTCGTCTGCGAGAACAACCTCTGGATGGAGTACACCCCGATCGGGTCGGTGACCGCGGTGAGCAGCCCGGCCGCCGACCGGGCGGCCGCCTACGGCCTGCCCGCCGTGATCGTCGACGGCAACGACGCGGACGCCGTCCTCGAGGTCGCCTCGGCCGCGCTGGACAAGGCGCGCAACGGCGGCGGGCCGAGCCTGATCGAGGCGGTGACCTACCGGCACGGCGGGCACTCCCGAGCCGATCCGGCGAAGTACCGGCCCGAGGACGAGGTCTCCTCGTGGCTGGCCCGCGACCCGATCCCGATGTACCGGGAGCGGCTGCTGGGCCTGATGATCGAGGAGTCGGTGCTCGACGGCATCGAGGCCGATGTGCGTCGGGCGGTGGACGAAGCCACGGAGTCGGCAAAGGCCTCGCCGCCGGCGGACACCGGTCAGGTCGAGACCGAGGTGTGGGCGGACGGAGGCTCGACGTGGCGACGCTGACCTACCGAGAGGCCGTGACCCGGGGGATCGCCCAGGAGATGGCCCGCGATCCGAGCGTGGTGTTCCTCGGCGAGGACGTCGCGGCGGCCGGCGGGGTGTTCAAGACCACGGTCGGCCTGCTCGAGCAGTTCGGGCCGCAGCGCGTGCGGGACACCCCGATCTCGGAGCAGGCCATCCTCGGCGCGACGATGGGCGCGGCGATGACGGGGCTGCGACCGATCGCCGAGATCATGTTCTCGGACTTCCTCGCCGTCTGCTGGGACATCGTCGCCAACCAGATCGCCAAGACGCGGTACATGTCCGACGGCCAGGTGTCGTTCCCGCTGGTGATCCGCACCGCCAACGGCGGCGGGCTGCGGTTCGGCGCGCAGCACTCGCAGAGCGTGGAGAACTGGGCGATGGCCGTGCCCGGCCTGAAGGTGGTCGCGCCCTCGACGCCTGCCGACGTCATCGGCCTGCTGGCGGCCGCCGTCCGCGACCCGGACCCGGTGCTCTTCTTCGAGCACAAGGGCCTGTACGCGAGCAAAGACGAGGTCCCGGACGGCGAGCTGGTCGGCGAGCTGGGCCGGGCCGCGGTGCTCCGCGAGGGCGACGACTGCACGCTGGTCGCGCTGGCCGCGATGGTCCCGCGGGCGCTGGAGGCCGCGGACCAGCTCGCCCAGCTCGGCATCTCGGCCACCGTGGTCGACGTCCGCTCGCTGGTGCCGCTGGACACCACGACGATCTTCGAGGCGTTCTCCCGGACCGGGCGGCTCTTCACGGTCGAGGAGAACCCGCGGCTGTGCGGCTGGGGCGCCGAGGTCGTCTCGCTGGTGGTCGAGGAGTGCTTCGGCGACCTCGACGGGCCGCCGATCCGGATCACCACGCCGCACATCCCGCTGCCCTCGGCGGACTCGCTCGAGGACGCGGTGATCCCGTCGGTGCAGCGGATCGTGCAGACGGTCCAGCGGAACCTGGACTGAGTCACCGGCGGCCAGGCAGCGCATTTGAACGCGGCGGGCACCGCCCCGTAGAGTGACCCGCGGTCACGAGTGCCAGCGCGAAGCCCCGGCTTGCTGGCCGGCAACCCTCCGACCGCGGCGGGGTGCTCCGGGTGAAGACCGGGCCGCAGCGATCCGGCTGCGGCAAGCGCGGGCCCGGTAGCCACGGGTCCACCGGACCCGGAGGAACGCTGTGACGATCACCCTGCTCGACCCCGCCCCGCCCAGTCTGGGATCGGGCCCCCTGCTGCCGGTGACCGGCGCCGACCTGCGCGCGCCGCTGGTCGACGGGCGGTGGACGCGTTACGTCAACCTCGACTACGCCGCCAGCGCGCCGGCGCTGCGCGTGGTCGCCGAGCACGTCGCGGAGGCGCTGTCGACCTACTCCAGCGTGCACCGCGGCGCCGGGTACGCCTCGCAGGTGAGCACCGCGCTCTACGAGGACGCGCGGGAGGCCGTGGCATGCTTCGCCGGCGCGCGCCCGGACGACGTCGTCGTGTTCACCCGAAACACCACCGACGCGCTGAACCTGCTGGCCGGCGCCGTCCCGGAGGACGGCGATGTGGTGTTCCTCGACATCGAGCACCACGCCAACCTGCTGCCGTGGCGATCGCGGCGGCACCGCTGCGTCCCGGCCGCGACGACGCTGGCCGCGACGCTCGCGCACCTGGAGCGGACGCTGGCCGAGGCGCCGGCCGCGCTGCTGGCGGTCACGGGGTCCAGCAACGTCACCGGTGAGCTGCTGCCGATCGAGCAGCTCGCCCGGATCGCCCACCGGCACGGCGCCCGGATCGTGGTGGACGCCGCGCAGCTGGCCCCGCACCGCGGGATCGACGTCGCCGCCCTCGGGCTGGACTACGTCGCGTTCTCCGGCCACAAGCTCTACGCGCCGTTCGGCGCCGGCGTCCTGCTCGGCCGGCGGGACTGGCTGGACGCCGCGCCGCCGTACCTGGCCGGCGGGGGAGCGGTCCGGGACGTCGGCCCGGAGGAGACCCTGTGGGCCACCGCACCGCACCGCCACGAGGCGGGCACGCCGAACGTCCTGGGCGCGGCCGCGCTCGCGGCCGCCTGCCGGGCGCTCGACGCCCTGCCCGAGGGCGCGCTCGAGGAGCACGAGGCGCGCCTGACCCAGCGGCTGCGCCGGGGATTAGGCGCGCTGCCCGGCGTGACCGAACTGCGCATCTGGCCGGATTCGCCGGGACGGATCGGCGTCGTCGGGTTCACGGTCGCCGGTCACGACGCCGGCCGGGTCGCGGCATACCTGTCCGCCGAGCACGGGATCGGCCTGCGGGACGGGCGGTTCTGCGCGCACCCGCTGCTGCGCCGCCTCGGCGCGGACCCCGGGGCGCTGCGGGCCAGCCTCGGCGTGGGCTCGACCGAGGCCGACGTCGACGCCCTGCTGGAGGGCCTGCGGCGGCTGCTCGCCGAGGGCGAGAGGTGGTCATACCGGACGGCGGGAGGGCGCTGGGTGCCGGACCCCGACCCGCGTCCGGTTACGCCTCGAGCCGAAGTCGCAGCCTCGCCCTGTTCTGGTGTGGCACACTGACCGGCGTGACGAGCACGCGCATCACCTCCCTCGCCCCGGTGTGTCGCCGGGCCGCGGGCGCGTGCTGTTGTCCCGCGGCCTGACCACGCCCGCCCGCGCGCCCGCCGCGCGGGGTCGACCGCAGCCGAGGGACAACCCCATGACTCCCAGCTCGACCGTCGTCGTCGTGCACGCCCATCCCGACGACGAGGCCATCTTCACCGGCGCCACGATCCGCCGGCTCGCCTGCGCCGGCGTCCGGGTCGTGCTCGTGACCGCGACCGGCGGCGAGGAGGGCGCCTCCCGGGTGCGCCTGCGCCCCGGCGAGTCCATCCGGCAGCGCCGCCACGAGGAGCTCGAGCGGGCCTGCGAGCTGCTCGGCGTCCAGCGGCTGGTGGCGCTGGGCTACCGGGACTCCGGGGCGCACGGCGGGCCGTACGTCGCCGGCTCCCTGGGCGCGGCGGACCCGCACGAGGTCGCCGCCCGGGTGGCGGCGGTCGTCGAGCAGGAGGCGGCCGGCACCCTGGTGCACTACGACCCGCAGGGCATCTACGGACACATCGACCACGTGCGCGTGCACCAGGTCGGGGCCCGGGTGTCCCGGCGACTGGGCCTGACCAGTTACGAGGCCACCGTGGACGGCGCCCGGGTGCGGCCGGGGCACGTGCTGCGCGGTGCCGCCGACCCGGCGTTCCCGATCGGCATGGCCGGCACCCAGATCTCGGTGACAGTCCCGGCCACGACGCCCGCGCTGCTGGCCAAGATGGCCGCCATGTCGGCGCACGCCAGCCAGATCGGGCCCGAGTACCTCGACCCGACGGCCTTCAGCGAGGACTACGGCCGGGAGTGGTTCGTCCGCCGCGGCCCCGTCGGGGTGATCGAGGAACTGCTCGACGGGTCGGAGGCACCGTCCCCGCTCGTCGCCATGTAGCCGCACAAATCCCTTTATCCACAGGGGTTTTCGGGGTGTCCGGATTGTCGGTGGTGGTCTCTAGCGTGGTGGTCGTGGTGATGGGGGATGCGGCTGCCGGGCATGCGGTGCCTCGCGCGTTGGCGCAGATCCGGGCGAGTGTCGAGACGGCGTTGGCGGCGCCGACCTGGAGTCTGTCGGATGCCGAGGCGCGGCAGACGGTGGCCGA
>JBKPQU010000155.1:0-6211 GCA_046734255.1 Actinomycetota bacterium | reverse complement strand
GCCCCTTCGGTCGGTCGGTGCTTGATCCAGTCCGGGTTGGCGACCGCGGCCGGAACCCCGCCGGTGATCACGGCCAGGACGCCGCGGGCCGCGTCGGTGAATGTCGCCGTCTGCGCGCGGCGGCTCAGTCCGGCGACGTGCGGGGTCAGCGCGACGTTCGGGTGCTCGAAGAGCGGATGGTGCCTCGCCGGCTCCGGTTCGTAGACGTCCAGGCCGACTCCGCCGAGCAGCCCGGACTCCAGGGCCGCCAGCACGGCGTCGAGGTCGAGCAGGCCGCCCCGCCCGCAGTTGATCAGGATCGCGCCCGGCCGGATGCGCGCGAGCAGCGCCGCGTCGACGAGGTGGCGCGTCCGGTCGGTCAGCGGAACGTGCAGAGTGAGGACGTCGCCGGCCACCGCCAGCGCGTCGAGGTCGGGGCAGCCGACGTCGCTCGGCGGCGGGGTCACCGGGTCGTGGGCGAGCACCCGCATGCCGAAGGCCGTGGCGAGCTCGCCGACGCGGCGTCCGATCCGGCCGTAGCCGACGATGCCCATCGTCGCCCCGTCGAGGTCGCCGACCGCGACCTGATCGCGGTCCGCCCAGCGACCGTCCCGCACCAGCGCGGTGAGTGGTCCGAGGCGCTTGACCAGGTGCAGGGCCATGGCGAGGACCATCTCGGCGACCGCGCCCGTGCCGCTGCTCGGCGTGATGACGACCGGGATTCCGCGGGCGGTGGCGGCCCCCAGGTCGACCCGATCCACCCCGACACCGCTGCGCGCGATCACCCGCAGCAGCGGCGCGCGGTCGAGGAAGTCGGCGTCCACGACCGCGTCGGCCCGCGCGATCGCCCCCGTGGCGACCGCGAGGTCGTCCGCGCCCGGTTCGGGCACGAACGTCGCCGCGTCGCCGAGGACGGCGTCCACCGCGGGGGCGGGCACCGGACCGAGTCCGACGATGACGGGGCGTGGCATGCCGGTCAGCTCCTCGGGGAGTGGCCGAACGTCGCGCCGGGCACGGCGGGCACGGTCTGCCAGGAGCCGGTCTCGGCGGACGTCGCCGCGGAGGAGATCACCTCGGCGACCTGCTGCGCCTCCTCGATCGTGGAGTTGCGTCGCTCGCCACCGGTGACCGCGACGAGGAACTTCTTCGCCTCGATCACCTTGAGGTCGTCGTAGCCCATGCTGTTGCCAGGCCCCGGCTGGAAGTACCCGTAGTCACCCAGGTGCGGGTTGCCGAGCACGGTGGTGTAACCGGCGTGCGGCCCGCCGCGGCCCAGGCACAGCCGAAGCTCGTTCATCCGCTCGAAGTTCCACGCCGCCGAGCCGTTGGTGCCGTAGATCTCGAACCCGAGCCCGCACTGCGGGCCCACGATGATCCGCGACGCCTCGAGCGTGCCGACCGCGCCCTCGCCGGGGGAACCGGCGGCGAACCGGACGAGCGTCGCCGCGTAGTCGTCGTTCTCCACATCGCCCAGCTCGCCGTCCTCGATCACGGCGAAGTGCGTGCCGGAGCCCATCGGCAGGATCGGCCGCTGCGCGTACACGGTGCTGGTCAGCGCGCTGATCTCGGCGATCGGCCCGACCACGTACTCCACGAGGTCGACGACGTGGCTGAGCAGGTCGCCGAGCGCGCCCGTTCCCGCCAGGTCGCGGCGGAACCGCCAGGACAGCGCGCCCTTGGGCTCGCTGGCGTACCCGGAGAAGAACACCGCCCGCACGTTGGTGACCCGGCCGAGCTCCCCGCCGCCCACCAGCTCGCGCACTCGCTCGACCGCGGGCGCGTGCCGGTAGTTGTAGCCGATCGAGGTCACCACGCCGGCCTTGCTCGCGGCCTCGGCCACCAGCGCGGTCTCGCTCGCGTCCCGGCCGACCGGTTTCTCGATCCAGAACGGCTTGCCGGCCTCGGCAGCGGCCACCCCGATCTCGCGGTGCAGGCCGGTCGGCGCGCAGATCGAGACGACGTCCACGTCCGGGTCCGCCAGCACCTCGCGGTAGTCCGCGGTGGCCTTGGCATATCCGAGGACGTCGCGGGCGTACGCCGCCCGGTCTGCGGCGGTGTCCGCCGCCTGCACGAGGTGCGGCCGCAGCTTCAGGTCCGGGTAGACCGACGGCAGCGCCTGGTAGGCGCGCGTGTGCAGCTTGCCCATCCATCCGACGCTGATCAGGCCGACGCCGATGTCATGTCCGTTCGACATGGTGTGTCCCTTCCAGTGGTGTTCCGGCGACCAGACAGACGGCTAGACCCGGGCACGATCGAGGGCGGTGGTGAGGGCGGCGGCGAGGAAGAGGCAGTCCGATCCGATCCCGACGAACCTCCATCCCCGCTCCCGCAGCTCGGCAGCGGCGGCACCCTCGGAAACCAGCACCCCGCAGGCCTTTCCGTGCCGGTCGGCCGCGGCCTGCACGCGGGCCAGCGCGTCGACGTAGACGGGCGCCTGCACGTCGCCCGGCACACCGAGGTCGTGGCTGAGATCCCGCGGCCCGACGAACAGCACGTCCACTCCGGGGGTCGCGGCGATCGCGTCGGCGTTGTCCACCGCCTCGGCGGACTCGATCTGCACGACGGTCAGCACGTTGTCGTTCGCGTCGGACAGTGCGGCGACGTCCAGGCCGAACCGGCAGGCCCGGACGTAGGTGGCGACCCCGCGGTCGCCGTCCGGGGGATAGCGCATGTGCCGCACCGCCTCCGCCACCTCCTCGGCGGTGTTCATCCGCGGCAGCATGACCCCGGCGGCACCGAGGTCGAGCACGCGCCCGAGCCGGATCCGGGCGGGTGACTCCACCCGGACGACGGTCGGGACGCCGTACGCCGCGGCCGCCGGGACGGCCAGCCGGAGCTGCTCCTCACCGCCGAGGCCGTGCTCGAGGTCGAGCAGGATCCAGTCCACTCCGGCGGCGGCGCACACCTCGGCGGTGACCGTCGACGCGGCGCCGACGAACGTGCCGAAGGTCGCCTCGCCCGCAGCCAGGCGGGCCCGCAGCCGACCCCGGTCCAGCGGTGACCGCGCGATGGGCTGGGTGCTCATCCGAGCCACCGCTGCAGGCGGAGGTCGGTCTCGTACTCGTCCCGCAGGCGGGAGGTGGTCGAGCTGTCGGAGACCTCGGCGGGCGCGACGTCCCACCACACACCGGCACCGGGCAGGTCGGCGTGCGGGATCACCGGCACGACGATCACCACCGGGCCGGGATGGTCGCGGGTGTCCGCGAGCGCGCCTCGGACGTCGGCGGCGGTCGTCGCGAGGATGGTCCTGGCGCCGAGCCCGGTCGCGATCTGCACGAGGTCGAGCCGCAAGTACTCGCCCTCGAGCCGCGGTGGTTTGGTGCCGTCGAGGCGCAGCCCATTGGTCCGGTAGCGGAACTCGTTGCCGAACTCCCGGCCGCTGCGCAGCATCTGCAGGCGGTGGATCACCTGGTAGCCGTGGTTGTCCGCGACCACGATCGTGACGGGCAGCCCCTCCTGCGCCGCCGTGGCCAGTTCGGTCGGCGCCATCATGAACGTGCCGTCGCCGATGAACGTCACCACCCGGCGGCTCGTGTCCGGGGTGGCCAGCCGGACGCCGAGCGCGGCGGGGATCTCGTAGCCCATGCAGGAGAAGCCGAACTCGAGGTGGCAACCGCGGCCGCCGGTCGCGTCCCACACCTTCTGCAGGTCCCCGGGTGGCCCGCCGGCGGCGGCGATGACTGTGTCGCCGGACCGCGCGTGCTCGTTCATCAGGCCGATCAGCTGGCCCTGGGTCAGGACGGCGTCGGTCTGCGGGACCACGTCACCGGTGACGCTGCCGCGGTCGAACGGCGTGTCGGCGTCCAGTGCCGCCGCGCGCACCGGGACCCACTCCGCCACGCGGGCGCGCACCCGCTCCTGCCAGGCGGCGGTCGAGCCCCCACCGGAGGCCCGCACCGCCACGGTGAGCGCGGCCAAGGTGCGCTTGGCGTCGCCGACGATCGCGGTGGCACCGAGCCGGTCGCCGTCGCGCGGGTTCACGTTGATGCTGGCGAACCGCACCTGCGGGTTGGCGAAGATGGAGTGCGATGCGGTGGCGAAGTCGGTCAGCCGCGAGCCGACGGTGAGCACCAGGTCGGCCTCGCGGGCGAGGTCATTGGTCGCGGGCGTGCCCTCCAGGCCGATGCCGCCCACCTGCCACCACGCCTGCTGCTGCACCGCGCCCTTGCCGGCGAACGTCTCCGCGACCGGGATCCCGGCGGTGGAGGCGAGCTCCTCCAGCTCGGCCGTGGCATCGGAGTACACGACGCCGCCGCCGGCGATGATCA
Source organism: Actinomycetota bacterium (assembly GCA_046734255.1). Taxonomy (GTDB): domain Bacteria; phylum Actinomycetota; class Actinomycetes; order Actinomycetales; family Kineosporiaceae; genus JBKPQU01. The sequence goes on along the minus strand of JBKPQU010000155.1, from coordinate 1,964 downwards.
GCGGCTTCTCCGCCGCGGCGATCAGCCGGGCGACCTCGGCGATCTCGGCCGGGTCCGGTACCGGCCGCCGGATCACCCACTCGCGCTCGTCGAGGAAGGCGACCGGCCAGTCGTAGGCGTGCGACTGCACGTCCTGCGGCAGCGACAGGACGACCGCGCCGGCCTCCACGGGGTCGGTCAGCACGCGCATCGCTGCCGGCAGCGCGGTCAGCAGCTGCTCGGGCCGGGTGATGCGGTCGAAGAAGCGCGACACCGGTCGGAAGGCGTCGTTGACGCTCGTGTCGGCCTCGATCGGGTGCTGCAGCTGCTGCAGCACCGGTCCCTGGCGCCGGGTGGCGTACACGTCGCCGGGCAGGAGCAGCACGGGGATCCGGTTGACGGTGGCCACGCCCGCGCCGGTGACCATGTTGAGCGCACCGGGCCCGATCGACGAGGTGACCGCGAGCGTCGCGCGTCGCCGCGAGGCCTTGGCGTAGGCCGTCGCGACATGCACCAGGGCCTGCTCGTTGCGGCCCTGGATGAACGGCAGGTCGTCGCTGAGCTGGTCGAGTGCCTGGCCGAGGCCGGCCACGTTGCCGTGGCCGAAGATGCCGAGAGCCGCTGGGATGAGCCGCCGGCGCTCGCCGTCGGCCACGGAGTACTGGCGGGACAGGTAGGTGACGAGGGCCTGGCTGGTGGTGAGCCGGACCGTGCGCGGGGAAGTGGACATGGGCGCGATCTCCGGTTTCCGGTGTGCGGGAAGGCGTTTCGAGAGGGTTGAGCCGCCGTTACCAGGGGCGGCCGTGCAGCACGATCGTCTTGACGTCGGTCATCTCGGCCACGGCCGAGCGAGGGCCTTCCTTGCCGATGCCGCTGCCCTTGAGGCCCCCGTAGGGCATGAGGTCGGCACGCCACAGCGGCGTCCAGTTGATGTGGATGCTGCCCGCGTCGATCTCCCGGATGGCGCGGACCGCGCCGGCGACGTCGGAGGTGAAGATGCCGGCGCCCAGCCCGTATGCGGTGCCATTGGCCTGCTGGATCGCCTCGTGCCAGTCGGCGGCGGTGCTGACCGCGACCGCCGGGCCGAACAGTTCCTCCTGGCTGATCGGCGACGCGGGGTCGACGCCCGCGAGCACGCTGGGGGCGACGATGCTGCCGTCGCGCTGCCCGCCGGTGAGCAGGTCCGCGCCCGCGGCGACGGCGTCCGCGATCGACCTCTCCACCCGCTCGGCCTCGGTCGTGGTGATCAGCGATCCCATCCCGGTCTCCGGCGAGGAGGGGTCGCCGGTCCGGATGGCCTCCACCTTGGGGACGAGGGCGTCGAGGAAGTCGCCGCTGACCGCCGGGTGCGCGATCACCCGTTGAACCGAGATACACACCTGGCCGGCGTTGACGTATCCGCCTGCCGCGACGGCGGTCGCGGCGAGTTCGATGTCCGCGTCGGGCAGCACGATCACCGGGCAGGACGCGCCGAGCTCCAGCGACAGCTTCTTCACGCCGGCGATCCGGGTGATGCGCTCGCCGATCCCGGTGGAGCCCGTGAAGGAGATCTTGCGGACTCGCGGGTCGGTGACCAGCGCGTCGCCGAGCTCGCCGCCCGGACCGGTGAGCACAGACAGGACGCCCTCGGGCAGGCCGGCGTCCACGAGGCACTCGGCGAGCGCGAGGGCGGTCAGCGGTGTGGTCCGGGCGGGCTTGAGGACGACCGAGTTGCCGGCGGCGAGCGCCGGAGCGACCTTGTGCAGCACGAGCAGTGCCGGGTAGTTGAACGGGGTGATCGCGACGACGACGCCGCACGGCTGCCGGAGCGTGAAGCCGACCTTGTCGAGGCCGGTGCCGCGGTTGGCGTCCAGCGGGAGCGTCTCGCCGTAGAGCTGGGTGCCCTCGAACGCGGCCAGACGGATCAGCTCCCCGGAGCGCCCGGCCTCGGTGGTCGCCTCGGTGATGGTCTTGCCGCACTCCGCGCTGATCGTGCGGGCGATGGC
>JBKPQU010000154.1:0-7621 GCA_046734255.1 Actinomycetota bacterium | reverse complement strand
CACGCCACGCCGCTGCCGCCGCCGCTGACCGGCTGATCGCGGAGCAAACCCCCCGGCTGCGGCCGGCGGATGCGCGTCCGCCGGCCGCAGCCGCTGCCCTCCCGAATCTAGACGCCGGCGGCCGCCGACACCGCGCGACCTGTCAGCACCTTCGCCAGGTGCCGCCGGAAGTCCTCGTCGGCGCTGGAGTCGGCCAGTGGCGAGGCCTCGTCGGCGGCGTGCGCCGCCGCCGAGCGGATCGCCTCCGCAGTGGCAGGCTGCCCGCGCAACGCCTGCTCGACCGCCGTGGCCCGGACCGGCACCAGCCCCATGTTGGTCAGTGCCACCTTGGCATCGGCGATCGTGCCGCCGTCGGCGCGGACGGCCGCCGCGACTCCGACGATCGACCAGGACTGCGCCACCCGGTTGAACTTCTCGTAGTGCGCGCCCCAGCCGGTGTGCTTGGGCACGCGAACCTCCACGAGGATCTCGTCGGGGCCCACCGCGGTGGTGAACACATCGACGAAGAACTCCGTCGCGGAAACCGTCCGGCGCCCACCCGGACCCGCGATCACCATCTCGGCGTCCAGGGCGAGCGCCGCGGCCGGCATGTCCCCGGCCGGGTCGGCGTGGGCCAGCGAGCCCCCGAAGGTGCCGCGGTGACGGACCTGGGGATCCGCCACGGTCTCCGCGGTCAGCGCCAGCAGCGTCGCGTGCTGGCGGATCAGCCGGTCACGGGTGACGGTGTCGTGGGTGGTCATCGTCCCGATGACGATCGCGTCGCCGTCCTCCCGAACCCCCTTGAGCTCGGCGACCCGGCTGAGGTCGACAAGCATCTCGGGAGTGGACAATCGCATGCGCAGCACCGGCAGCAGACTCTGCCCGCCGGCCAGCACCTTGACATCCCGGTCCCCGGCACCGGCCAGTGCCTGGAGGGCCTCGTCCACGGAGGTCGGGGCGGCGTAGTCGAACGCGGCGGGGATCACTGCGCACCTCCCGAACCCTGGACGGCCCGCCAGACCCGTTGAGGCGTACACGGCATGTCGATGTCGTCGACACCCCACGGGCGCAGCGCGTCGACGATCGCGTTGACCACCGCCGGTGTCGAGGCGATCGTGCCGGCCTCGCCGACTCCCTTGACCCCCAGCTCGTTGGAGGTGGCCGGGGTCTCGGTCCGGTCGGTCGTGAACGCCGGCAGGTCACCGGCGCTGGGCAGGGTGTACTCGACCAGCGTGCCCGTGATGAGCGTCCCGTACTCGTCGTGCTGGGCGTCCTCGTGCAGGGCCTGGGCGATGCCCTGGGCCAGCCCGCCGTGCACCTGACCCTCGATGATCAGAGGGTTGACCGCCTTGCCGACGTCGTCGACGCAGACGTACTTCCGGATCGTCACACGCCCGATCTCCGTGTCGACGTCGACCGCGCACAGGTGGGTGCCGTGCGGGAAGGAGAAGTTCTCCGGGTCGAACGTGGCATCCGCGTCGATGCTCGGTTCCACACCGTCCGGCAGGTTGTGCGCCATGAAGGTGGCGAAGGCGACCTCGCCGATCGCCATGCCCTTGTCCGTCCCGCGGACGGTGAACTTGCCGTCGGCGAAGTCCAGGTCGTCCACGCTGGCCTCGAGCAGGTGCGCCGCGATCGGCTTGGCCTTCTCGATCACCTTCTCGGCGGCCTTGGTGACGGCGATCCCGCCGACGACGAGGGACCTGGACCCGTAGGTGTCCAGCCCCTTGTGCGACACGTGGGTGTCACCGTGCAGCACCTCGACATCCTCGAAGGCCACCCCCAGCTTGTCCGCGGCGATCTGGCTCCACGAGGTCTCGTGACCCTGCCCGTGCGGGCTCGTCCCGGTGATCACCTCCACCTTGCCGGTGGGCAGCATCCGGATCGACGCCGACTCCCAGCCGCCCGCGGCGAAGTTCAGCGCACCCAGCACCCGGGACGGCGCGATGCCGCACATCTCGGTGAACGTGGAGATCCCGATCCCCAGCTGGACCGGGTCCTTCCGCTCCCGACGCTCCGCCTGCTCTCGCCGCATGCCTTGGTAGTCGAACAGCTCCAAGGCCTTGGCCGTGGCCGCCTCGTAGTTGCCCGAGTCGTAGGTGAGCCCGGCGACCGTGGTGAAGGGGAACTCCTCGTGCTTGATCCAGTTCTTCTCCCGCAGGGCCAGCGGGTCCATCCCCAGCTCGTTCGCCAGGGCGTCCATCGTCCGCTCGATCGCGTAGGTGGCCTCCGGCCGGCCGGCGCCGCGGTAGGCGTCGGTGAGGGTCTTGTTCGTGAACACGTTCGTGCACTCGAACCGGTAGGCCGTGAACTTGTAGATGGCGTTGTACATGAACGCACCGAGCAGCGGCACGCCCGGCGTCACGAGGCCGAGGTAGGCGCCCATGTCGGCCCACAGCTCCACCTTCAGGCCGGTGACCGTGCCGTCCTTCGTGGCCGCCAGCGTGATCTTCTGGATCTGGTCGCGCCCGTGGTGGGCGGAGACCATCGTCTCGCTGCGGCTCTCGGTGTACTTGGCAGGCTTGCCCAGGCGCCGCGCCACGATCGTGGTGAGGATCTCCTCCGGCGAGACGTGGATCTTCCCGCCGAAGCCGCCACCGACGTCCGGCGCGATGAAGCGCACCTTGGACTCGGAGATGCCGAGGATCAGCCCGAGTTGCACCCGGGCGATGTGCGGCACCTGGGTGGATGACCACACGGTCAGCTGCTCACCGGTCGGGTCGACGAGCACGGAGCGTGGCTCCATGAACGCCGGGATCAGCCGTTGCTGGCGGAACCGGCGCTCGATCACGATGCCGTCCGCCCGCGCGGCCGTGATCGCCTCCTCGACGTTGCCGCCGCTGCCCGCCTCCCCGGAGTCGAAGACCCAGAAGGCGTTGCGGTTGGTGCCCAGGTCCGGGTGGACGAGAGGGGCGCCCTCCTTCAGCGCCTCTTCCATGTCCAGCACCACGGGGAGGTCGTCGTAGTCCACCTCGACCAGCGCCGCGGCGTCCCGCGCCTGCGCCGGCGTCCGGGCGGCGACCACGGCGACGATCTCGCCGGCGAAGTTGACCCTGTCGACGGCGATCGAGACCCGGGTCGGCGCCTTCATGTCCGGGGTGACCGTCCAGGCGCAGGGCAGCCCGCCCTGCTCCTCGGCGAAGTCCCGGCCGGTCCAGACCCCGGCCACGCCGGGGGCCGCACGGGCCGCGTCGGTCGAGATCGAGGTGATCGTGCCGTGGGCAACCGGGCTGCGCACCATCGCCAGGTGCACCATGCCCGGCAGGGTCAGGTTGTCCGTCCATCGGGTGCGGCCGGTGATCAGCCGCCGGTCCTCCTTGCGCCACCGCGCCCTTCCGAGTTCCGGCCCGGCCGTGACCTGGTCCTCGACCGCGGTCATCGCACACCTCCAGCAGTCGCCGCTTCACCGGTACCTGCCTTGGCGGCAGCCAGCACGGCACGCACGATGTTCTGGTACCCCGTGCACCGGCAGAGGTTGCCCTCCAGGCCGTCGCGGACCTGCTCCTCCGTCGGGTCGGGGTTGTCCTTGAGCAGGTCGACCGCCTGCATGATCATCCCCGGGGTGCAGAAGCCGCACTGCAGCGCGTGCTGCTCGTGGAAGGCCTGCTGCATGGGGTGGAGCTGGTCGCCGTCGGCGAGGCCCTCGATCGTGGTCACAGTGCATCCGTCGGCCTGGACGGCGAGCACCGAGCACGACTTCACGCTCTGCCCGTCGAGATGGACGGTGCAGGCACCGCAGTTGCTGGTGTCGCACCCGACGACCGTGCCGGTCTTGCCCAGACGCTCGCGCAGGTAGTGAACCAGGAGCATCCGCGGTTCGACGTCATCGGTGTAACTGACTCCGTCGACAGTGACGGAGACGCGAGCTGTGCCGGGCATATGACCTCCTTGGCGCAGACCGTCCGGGATCAGGGTTCGACCCTGCGCACCGGTGGAACATCCCGCGTGCATCACACCCCGTGCGAGGTGGCGGGCACAAGTGGTTCACGGAGATAGGTGAGCCCGAAACGATCAGGGCCGGCCGGGGGGCCGTTCCCGCATGCCTGAGGCGCGCCGCTTGCCCGGGTTATCCCCTCCTCCAGCCCGCCCGGTCCCGTGCGTTCGGGACGCGCAGCCGGCCGTCGCCGCCCGGGCACCAGGCGTGCAGCGCCGCGAGCGCGAGCTCCACGACGCTGGCGAGCAGCCTGCGGCCCTCCTCGGCGCAGGCACCGCCCAGCTCGCCGGGCGATCCCACCCGCACTCTCCACGGAGCGAGCGCGAGCATCAGCGAGATCTCCGACCGGCCGCCATGGGGCTCGCCGTCCGGACCGCCGGACAGCCAGGCCGCGTCCCGGCCCTCCTCACGCAACCGCAGCACCGCCTCGACCACGGCCGGCTCGTTCCCGACGTGACAGCTGACCACCAGCAGCCGGCCCGCCCACTGCCCGCTGGACCGGCCGACGTCCAGCAGGATGTCGGCGAGAGCCCGGTGACCGATCGAGATCGTCCCCGGGACGTCGTCCGGCACGGCGATCGCGCCGTAGCCCAGCGCGGGGGCAACCAGCACCGGTGGCGGCGTCCCGGCCCGCTCGGCGATCCCCTGGGCGACCGCCTCGGCGATGGCGGTGTCGCTGCCGACGGGGAGGTGCGCGCCGTGGTGGTGGCAGGACCCCAGGGGCAGCAGGAGCGTCGGCCTGCCCGCGATCAGCGGCCACGCCACGTCGCCCAGGACCGACCGCATGACCCCATCCTCCTCGGCGGGGGGCACCCGTGGGTGATTCGCGCCGGGCGGACGCTCGATGTGTCGACGTTCGATGTGTCGACGTCCGAGTCGTGGCGGAAACCCGGTGACACCGATGCGGCGGGCGGCGCACCGTTATGCCGTGAGCGAGGGCGCCAACGGTTGGCGGGTGGACGTGAGCAGGCGGGCCGGGCCGTTCGCGTCCCGGGCTCTGCCGCGGCTCGCCCGCTACCCGATCGAGGCCAACGTGCTCACCTCCTACCTGGAGTCGGTGCTGGCCGGTCATCGGGAGGCCGTCGACGCCCGGTGGGTCCTGGTCCTCGACCCGGACGGCGAGGTCGCCGGGGCGGCGATGCACGTCCGCCCGTGGAACGTCTTCCTCTCCCCGATGCCGGGCCCCGCCGTCCAGGCGGTGGTCCACGCACTGGCCCGGCGGAGGCCACCGGTGCCCGGGGTGAGCGGCACCTGCCCGGATCCGGCGACGTTCGCCGCCGCCTGGCAGGACCTGACCGGGGCTCGGTGCTGGCGCTCGATGTCGCAGCGCATGTACAGCCTCCGGGAGGTGCGAAGCCCGGCGTCCGTTCCCGGCGGCGCCCGGCTCGCGGGCAGGGCCGACCAGGACCTCTGCGTCGCCTGGGTCGACGCGTTCGCCACCGAGGCCGATCCGGACTCACCCCGCCCCGACCCGGCCGCCGAGGTCACCCGCCGGATCGCCCTGGGCCTCCTGGTCGTCTGGGAGGACGGCGGGGAGCCGGTAAGCCTCGCCGGCCTGGGCCGTCCGGCGGCCGGCGTGGCGCGGATCGGCCCCGTATACACACCGCCCGACCGCCGTCGCCGCGGCTACGGCGAGGCGGTCACGGCCGCGGCGAGCCAGGTGGCGCTGGACGGCGGGGCCGAACGCTGCATGCTCTACACCGACCTGTCGAACCCGACGTCCAACGCGATGTACCAGCGGATCGGGTACAGCCCGGTGGCCGACGCCGAGATGTTCAGCTTCCTGGCTCCCGGAAGGAGTGGGTGATCCCTTCGCGGCTGCGCCGAGGAGCAGAGGCGGACGGACTCAGCGAGGGACGCCGTGGTGGATCGGGCCTTCCCGGGCGGACAGGCGGTTCCCGTCGCCTCCCCAGCGCAGCGCGACGATCTCGGCGGCGATGCTGACCGCGGTCTCCTCCGGGGTGCGGGCACCGAGGTCGAGGCCGATCGGCGAGGAGAGCCGGGCCAGCTCGGCGTCGGTCAGCCCCGCCTCGCGCAACCGCCGCAGCCGGTCGTCATGGGTGCGGCGCGACCCCATCGCACCGACGTAGGCGACCTCGGGCAGCCGCAGCGCCACCTCGAGCAGCGGCACGTCGAACTTCGGGTCGTGGGTGAGCACGGCCAGGACCGTGCGCCCGTCGATCCGGCCCGCCTCGGCCTCCGCCGCGAGGTAGCGGTGCGGCCAGTCCACGACGACCTCGTCGGCGTCCGGGAACCGCGAGCGGGTGGCGAACACCGGGCGCGCGTCGCAGACCGTGACCTGGTAGCCGAGGAACCCGCCCACCCGGGCCACGGCGGCGGCGAAGTCGATCGCGCCGTAGACCAGCATCCGGGGCTTGGGCGCGAAGGACGAGACGAAGACCCGCATCCCCTCTCCCCGGCGCTCCCCCTCCGGACCGTAGGTCAGGGTCTCCGACCGGCCGGCCGCGAGGAGCCCGCGCGCGTCGTCGCTGACGGCCGCGTCGACCCGCGGCGACCCCAGGGAGCCCGTGGCGGGCGCGGGACCGGCGCCGTTCCCCGAGGGACCCGATGGATCGGACTCCGGGCGGACGACGATCCGCCGTCCCAGCCGGGCGGGGTCCGGATGCTCGATCACCGTGCAGACGGCGACCGGCCGGCCGGCTGCGATGTCGGCCTCGACGTCGCCGAGCTCGGGAAAGCCTCCCCGGTCCACCCGCTCGACGAACACGTCGAGGATCCCGCCGCAGGTGAGCCCGACCGCGAAGGCGTCGTCGTCGCTGATCCCGTAGCGCTCGAGCACCGGGACGCCGGAGGCGACCACCTCCTGGGCGAGCTCGTAGACCGCTCCCTCGACGCAGCCGCCGGACACGCTGCCCACGGCCTCGCCGTCCGGCCCGACCAGCATCGAGGCGCCGGCGGGGCGCGGCGCGGACCGCCAGGTGGCGACCACGGTCGCGACGCCGACGGGTCGGTCGTCCCGCCACCAGCCGATCAGCGAGGGAAGCACCTCACGCATCGCGGATCCCCTCCACCGGTCCTCCGACGTGATCAGGCACAGCGAACCACCTCGACGAGCTCGGCGAACGTCGCCAGCGAGTGACCCGCCAGAAGATCGTCGCAGTAGGGCAGCGCGGCGGCGATGCCGCCCTGCACCGGTCGGTAGCCGGACTTGCCGCGGTGGGGGTTGACCCACACCACGCGGTGCGCCAGGCGCTGCAGCCGGGCCATCTGGGTGGCCAGCACGGTCGGGTCGCCGCGCTCCCAGCCGTCGGAGAAGATCACGACGACGGCGCCGCGCGCCACCCCGCGCTGACCCCACCGGTCGAGGAAGGCGGCCAGCACGTCACCCAGCCGGGTGCCGCCCGACCAGTCCGGCACCTGCTCCCCCGCGGCCTTCAGCGCGTCGTCCGGGTCGCGGGCCCGCAGCGCCCGGGTGATCCGGGTCAGCCGCGTGCCGACGGTGAACACCTCCGTGCCGTACGGCGCGCTGCGCACCCAGACGTGCGCCAGCCGGAGCAGGGCGTCGGCGTAGGAGGACATCGAGCCCGAGACGTCGATCACGAGGACGACGCGGCGCGGACGGCGTCCGGGCCGGCGGTAGTGCAGGCGGCCGGGTTCGCCGCCCCGGCGCAGCTCCTCCCGCAGCGTGGACCGGGCGTCCACGCTGCCGCGGCGGGACGGGCGGCGGCGGGCGGAGCGGCGCAGCGG
>JBKPQU010000153.1:0-13193 GCA_046734255.1 Actinomycetota bacterium | reverse complement strand
TCCTGGAGGAGCTCGGGCGGTTCGTCGCTCCGGTGCCGTACCTGTCCAGCGCGGTCACCGCCACGACCGCGCTGCTGGCCTCCCGGGACACGCCTCCCCTGAACGAGCCGCTGACCGGGCATCTGGCCCGGCTGTCGGCGGGAGAGGTGATCGCGGTTCTCGCCGTGCCGGCGTCCCGGACCGCCACCGACACCTTTCCCGACACTGCGCGGCTGGACGCCGCCGGCCTGCACGGGACCGTGACCGGCGTCGCCGACGCCGAGGTCGCCGGGCTCCTGCTCGCGCCGGCCCGCCGGGACGGCATCCCGGTCCTGCTCGCCGTCCCGGCGGACGGCGCCGGGGTGGACGTGCGCCCGCGTACCTCGCTGGACACCACGCGGCAGATCTGCGACGTCGAGTTCGGCGACGGCGGCGGCGGGGGCGGGCGCGGGGTGGAGGCGGCGCTGCTGGCGTCCGGGGAGGCCGCCGAGCGCGCGACCTCGGCGGCGCTGGCCACGGCGGCCGGGTTGCTGGCGTCGGAGCAGCTCGGGGTCGCCGAGTGGTGCCTCGCGACCACAGTCGACTACGTCAAGCAGAGGCGGCAGTTCGCCCGCCCGGTCGGGTCGTTCCAGGCCGTGAAGCACCGGCTCGCCGACCTGTGGGCCGCCATCGGGCAGGCCCGGACCGCCGCCCGCTACGCCGCGGACTGCCTGGCCGCCGGTTCCCCGGACACCGCGGTCGCCGTGGCGATGGCCCAGTCGATGTGCGCCGAGGTCGCCGTCCGCGCCGCCGAGGAGTGCATCCAGCTGCACGGCGGCATCGGCATGACCTGGGAGCACCCGGCGCACCTCTACCTCAAGCGCGCCCGTGCCGACCTGGTCGCCCTGGGCACGCCCGGCCGCCACCGCGCCGACCTCGCCCACCTGATCGACCTCCCCCCACCGGACTGACCTTGGCTCACTGAGGCCCGCTTTGCTCACTGGAAGCCGCCTCGGCGCCCGAAATGTCCGGCCCACGCGGACGCTCCGTGAGTAATGCGCGCCCAATGAGCAAGGGGTGCCCGGTCACGTCGGTGGGATTGGGTGGCATCCTGTGCGACGCGCCGGTGATCTGGTGCGCTATACGAGACACGGTGCACTATGTGGAACGTCACTCAATTTGCTCACCGAGGAGCCCCTGATGTCCTTCCCGTCCGACCTTGAGATCGCGCAGGCCGCGAGCCCGAAGCCGCTCAGCGAGATCGCCGCGCAGATGGGGATCGGGCCTCGCCTGCTGGAGCCGCACGGTGACTCCCTGGCCAAGATCAAGCTCGAGGCGATCGAGGAGCTGCGGGACCGGCCGAAGGCCCGCTACGTCGTGGTCTCCGCGATCACGCCGACGCCGCTCGGCGAGGGCAAGACCACGACGACGGTCGGCCTCGGCCAGGCCTTCAGGCACATCGGCAAGCAGGCCACGGTGGCCATCCGGCAACCCTCGATGGGCCCCACCTTCGGGATCAAGGGCGGCGCCGCCGGTGGCGGCTACAGCCAGGTGATCCCGATGGATCTGCTGAACCTGCACCTGACCGGCGACTTCCACGCGGTGACCTCGGCGAACAACATGCTCTCCGCGGTGGTGGACAACCACCTGTACCACGGCAACCCGCTCGGCCTGGACTTAAACAACATCACCTGGCGCAGGGTGCTCGACGTCAACGACCGGTCGCTCCGCAACATCATCGTGGGTCTGGGCAGCCGGCAGGACGGCGTCCCGCGGCAGACCGGGTTCGACATCACCGCGGCCAGCGAGGTGATGGCGATCCTCGCGCTGGCCACCTCGCTGCCCGACCTCAAGGCCCGGCTGGAGCGGATCGTCGTCGGGTACACCCGCGGCGGCGATCCGGTCAGCGCCGCCGACCTGAAGGCCGCCGGCTCGATGGCCGCGATCCTGCGCGACGCGGTCAAGCCCAACCTGCTGCAGACGCTGGAGCACACGCCGGTGCTCGTGCACGCGGGACCGTTCGGGAACATCGCGCACGGCAACTCCTCGATCCTCGCCGACCTGATCGGCATCCACGGCGGGGACTTCCTCGTCACCGAGGCGGGCTTCGGCGCGGACATGGGTGCCGAGCGGTTCTTCAACATCAAGTGCCGGGCATCCGGCCTCGTCCCGGACGCCGCCGTCGTGGTGGCCACGGTTCGTGCGCTGAAGGCCCACTCCGGCAAGTACGCGATCGTGGCCGGCCGGGCCCTGCCGGAGGACCTGTTCGCCGAGAATCCCGACGACGTCCTCGCCGGGGCGGCCAACCTGCGCAAGCAGATCGACAACATCCGGCTGCACGGCGTACCCGCGGTGGTCGCCATCAACGCTTTCCCCGGCGACCATCCCTCCGAGCACCGGGCGATCGAGGAGGTCGCGCGGGACGCCGGCGCGCGGGTCGCGGTCTGCACCCACTTCGCCGACGGCGGCCGCGGCGCCGCAGAGCTGGCCGAGGCTGTCGCCGAGGCGGCGGAGGGGCCGAGCCGGTTCCGGTTCGCCTACCCGGACGAGGCGAACCTGCGGCAGAAGATCGAGACCATCGCCACCGAGGTGTACGGCGCGGACGGCGTGGACTACCACTACGACGCCTCGAGGCAGCTGGACACCTACGAGCGCGCCGGATTCGGCCGGCTGCCGGTGTGCATCGCCAAGACCCACCTGTCGATCTCGTCCGACCCGACGCTGAAGGGTGCGCCGACCGGCTGGCGCATGGAGGTGCGGGAGGTGCGGGCGTCGGTGGGCGCGGGCTTCATCTACCCGCTGTGCGGGGAGATGCGCACGATGCCCGGCCTGGGCACCAGGGCAGCGATCTTCAACGTCGGGCTGGAGGACGACGGCTCGATCACGGGCCTCTCCTGAACCCCTGACCACTCTGGCCACCCTGACCGCTCAGGGCGGTCCGCCGGTGAGCACGAGGTCGACGGCCACCACGACGGCGCAGAAGGTCAGGCCGGTAACCACGGCCCGGATCTCGGGGTACTTCGGCGGGACGAGGATCCGCACGGGGATCGCACACATCCGCCAGACCAGGCGCAGCGTGCCGACGAAGACTCCGACGGCGATCCGCGCGGCCCGGGTGAGCGCCACCGCCAGGTCCACGCTGCCTCCCGTGCGCCCCCGCCAGCCCTGTGCGCCCAGCAGGTCGCAGGGACCTCTCCACCGTACTGCCGGGCGCAAAGGGGCTGGCGGCCCGGACCATGAGGCCCGGGCCGCCGGAGGTGGTGCTCAGTGCTGTGGTGGTCTGCGGTAATCGGATCAGAAGTCCGCGACCGTGACCGTCGCGCCGGCGGAGACCACCGACTGGTAGCCGGGCGTACCCACCTGGCCGTCGTCGACCACCGTCACCGTGTAGGCGCCGTCGCCGACCGTGCTGGGCACGTTGCAGACCAGCTCGGTGTCGGAGACCACCTGGACGTCGGTGCACTCGTCGGTCTGGGCGAGGGTCTTCGCGCCGCCCCCGTCGTCCGTGGCGTCGTAGGTGCCCTGGACCAGGTAGACGTGACCGTTGGTGTCGTTCTGGTGGGTCCCGTCGGTGGTGGAGAAGTCCATCCCGGTGCCGGTGAAGCCCTTGCCCTTGACCGTGATCGGCTCGGTCGACCCGGCGGTCACCGACCCCGGCGTCACCGACACCGCGGTGGTGTAGTCGTAGGTGCTGTCGGTGTCCGAACCGCCCTCCGTGGTCACCACGAGGTCGACGTTGGTGCCGGTGCCGGCCGGGGTGACGGCGGTGAAGCTGGTGCCGTCGGTGGCCACCTTGATGCCGGTCAGCGCCACGCCATCCAGCGTCGCGGTGGTCTTGGCGCTCAGCTTGGTGCCCGACACGGTGATCGTCTGGCCGCCGTAGGAGGCCCCCGAGCTCGGCGTGACGGAGGTCACCGACGGAGCCGGGTAGACGGTGTAGGTGCCGCTCCCGATCAGCGGGTTGTTGGTCGCCGTGGAGTACACGCACAGGTTCCACGCGGTCGACGTCGCGGAGACCGAGGACAGGGCCAGCGAGGGCACCGTCAGCACCAACTTGGTGGCGCTCACCGTGGACTTGGCGGTGGCGTTCGTGCCGGACCCCTCGACGGTGGCACACGCGCTGGTCGAGAAGTACGCCGCGTGCACCAGGTTCGCGCCGGCGGCGGACTTGAAGCCGGAGCCGGCGACCGAGATCACCTTGCCCGCCGTCGCGGCGGGGCCGGTGGCCGGGGTGAGCGTGAACTTGACCGCGGCGTCGGAGAACGGGGCCAGGCCGATCAGGGCGACCGAGGTGACACCCAGCGCCACCCCGACGCGGGCGACCTTCGAGGCCGCCGTAGCCTTCAGGACGTTCATTGCATCTCCTCCATGAGACGGTGGCTCGGGCCGTCATGGCCCTCCGGGGTGTGGGCCCCTTCGGCGGACCTATCGGCCCTCGGTCCAGGGGGTTGACCCGAACCCCGGCCTCGTCACCCGGACAGGCCAGGCCACCCCTGCCCCGCTCGCCGAGGGCGAAATCGCGCCCTCAGCCGCCTCGTCGCCGGGGCCCGCCGGTCTGATCGCCGGTCTGATCGCCGGTCTGATCGCCGGAGTGACGCCTCGACTGGCGAGCCCGCAAGATCGCCTCTTCAATCGATTGCATAAACCTGGGACCCTTAAACCGGGCAAATCAGTTGATTTAGGTTGCAAGGAGGCATCCGATGCCCGATGCACCGTCGAACCCGCCGGACACGACAGTCATCCGCAGCCAGCGCAGGCGCGCGGTCGTCGCCAGCACGGTGGGCACCACGATCGAGTGGTACGACTTCTTCCTCTACGGAACGGCCGCGGCGCTGATCTTCCCCGCGCTGTTCTTCCCCGAGCAGGCCAAGTACACCGGCATCCTGCTGTCCTTCGGCACCCAGTTCGTCGGGTTCGCGGCGCGACCGATCGGTGCGGCGATCTTCGGGCACTACGGCGACCGGATCGGACGCAAGGCGACGCTGATCATCACCCTGATGCTGATGGGGATCGCCACCGCCCTGATCGGCTGCCTGCCGACGTACGCGACGATCGGCTACCTGGCCCCGGTGCTGCTCGTGCTGCTGCGGATCTGTCAGGGGATCGGGGTCGGCGGTGAGTGGGGCGGCTCGGTCCTGCTCTCGATGGAGTGGGGCCAGCGGCACAGGCGGGGCCTGATGGCCAGCTGGCCGCAGCTCGGCGTCCCGATGGGGCTGCTGCTGTCGACCGGCGTGGTGCGGCTGGTGAGCGGGTGGGCGGGAGACGCCTTCGAGCAGTGGGCCTGGCGGATCCCGTTCCTGCTGAGCCTCGTGCTGATCGCGGTCGGGCTCTACGTGCGGCTGCGGGTCATGGAGAGCCCCGAGTTCTCCTGGGTGCGGCGGGAACAGAAGGTCGTCCGCATGCCCGTCTGGGAAGTGATCAAGACCCAGCCACGGGAGATCCTCACCTCGGCGTTCGTCCGGATGTCCGAGCAGGCGCCGTTCTACCTGTTCGTCACCTTCGTGCTCACCTACGGCACCGAGGCGTTGGACATGGAGCGGAACGACCTGCTGAACTACACGATCGTCGCCGCGGCGCTCGGCCTGTTCAGCGTCCCGTTCTTCGGTCACCTCTCGGACAAGATCGGGCGGAAGCTGATGTACGGGATCGGGATCGTCTGCACCGCCCTCTACGCGTTCCCGTACTTCGGCCTGCTGAACACCAAGGTGGCCGGTCTGGTCCTTCTCGCGATCGTGCTGTCGCTGGTCTTCCACGACATGCAGTACGGACCGCAGGCGGCCCTGATCGCGGAGAGCTTCGGCCCGAACCTGCGCTATTCCGGCGCCGGTCTCGGCTACCAGCTGGCGTCGGTGATCGCCGGCGGCCCGGCCCCGCTGATCGCGGCGGCGATCCTGGAGCGCACCGGGTCCAGCACCGGGATCAGCTGGTACATCATCGGCTGTTGCGTGCTCGCCATGGCCGCGCTGTTGCTGATGCCTCGCCGTCCCGCGCCGGCCCCCGGGACCGAGTTCGAGATGGACACCTACCTGCGATCCACGGCCGCGGCGGGCACGGCTCGGTCGTCCGCCGGCTGACCGCCCGCCGGGGAGCTCCCTCGAAGACCGGCTCTGTCCGCCCGTGCGGTCAGAGCCGGTCGTAGGGGGACTCGGGCACGCCGCCGGAGAGGCGGGCGTAGCCGGGGCCGCGGTCGAAGAAGGCTGTCCCGGCGGGGTGCTCGGCCTCCCGTTGCGACCGGAGCCGCGCCCGCAGCGCGTCCGAGGCCGGGACGTCGACCACCGGCTCGCCACCCCCATCGGTGATGCCGGTGATGCCCGTGATGCCGGTGACGCCGGTGACCAGGACGCCGTAGTCCCGCTCCGCGCCGGCTACCGAGACCTTGCCCCAGCGCACGTCCCGCTCCACCTCGGGGTACGGGCGGTCCAGCGGGTCGCCCCAGCCCCCGCCGCCCGTGGTGCGGATCCGGATCACCTCACCGGCGCGCACCGGCGCCGCGTCGATCAGCGCCTCGACGTCGCGCTCGTCGGGACCGCCGGGGTCGATCGTCACCTGGAAGGGGCGCCCGGCCCGGCCGCCGGCCACACCCCAGCAGGACAGGATCGAGCGGTCCGCGATCGACATGAACGAGGCATCGCGCAGCATCCGGATGTGCTTCTCGTACCCCAGCCCGCCGCGGTGACGCCCCGGCCCGCCCGAGTCGACGGCGAGCCCCAGCCGCTCCACCCGCAGCGGGAAGCGGGACTCGCTGAACTCGGTCGGGATGTTCCGCGAGTCCGGGACGACGTGGATCGTGTCCTCGCCGTCGGCGTACCAGCGGCCGCCCGAGCCTCCCCCGAGCACCTCCCGCATCAGGTACGGCAGGCCGTCGGCGTCGGTGCCGTGCACGCCGGTGTAGCGGATCGTCTCCTGGTCGGCCGGCATCCGCCCGCCGGTCGCCTTGGCCAGCACTCCGGCCAGGACGCCGAGCAGCCGAAGGATCACGAACGTCCGGGCGTTCGTCGGCGCCGGGAACACGGGGGTGAGCAGCGTGCCCTTGGGCGGGAACCGCATCTCGATCAGCGGTACCACGCCCTCGTTGACGTCCAGCTCGGCCATCCGTTCCGGTGAGGTCGCGAGGTTGCGCAGGATCGGGGCCAGCCACTTGGCCAGGAAGTTCCCGCCGGCGTAGTCGCCGCAGTGGTTGATCGGTCCCTTGGCCTGCGGACCGGTTCCGGTGAAGTCGATCACCAGGCGCGGGCCGCCGTCCGGGCCGCCCGTGCTGTGCTTGGTCAGCGTGATCCGCTGGGTGTGCAGCCGCGGCGGGTCGACCCCGTCGTGCTCGGCGTAGTCCTCCCACACGTGAGTGCCGTCCGGGATGCGGGTGAGGATCTCCCGCTGGTACGTCCGCGTCGTCTTGTCGATGATCGCGTCGAAGCACGCCAGCACCGCCGGGCGCCCGTAGCGGGCGAACAGGTCCGCCAGCCGGCGCGCGCCCATCAGGCAGGCAGAGCACTCCGCGTCCAGGTCGGCGGCCAGCGACTCCGGCATCCGGGAGTTCCGCGTCATGATCCGCAGCGCGGCCCGGTTCGGCACCCCGGCGTCCCACAGCCGGATCGGCGGGACCATGAGCCCCTCCTCGAACACGCTGCGCGCGCCGCTCGGCATCGATCCAGGCGTGCCGCCGCCGATGTCGTCGTGGTGCCCGAACGCCTGGACGAACGCGACGACGTCGCCGTCGGCGTCGAACACCGGCACGGTCACGCAGAGGTCCGGCAGGTGGCCGATGCCGCCCTCGGACAGGTACACGTCGTTGTGGAAGAACACGTCGCCCGGCCGCATCGCCTCGATCGGGTGGTCGCGGACGACCGGGTGAACGAGCGCCGAGTACGAGCGGCCGGTGAGCTTGCGCAGCTTGACGTCGTGGATGCCGGCCCGGAAGTCGTGCGCGTCCCGGATCATCGGTGAGCGCGCGGTGCGCCCGATCGCCGTCTCCACCTCCCGCTCGACGCTGGCCAGCGTCCCCTCGACGATCTCCACGAGGATCGGGTCGACGCCGTTCACGGCTGCTCCTCCGGGTCCGCGGCCGGCTCGGCGGTGATCACCAGGTTGCGGTACCCGTCCACCCGGGCGGAGAAGCCGGGGTGCAGCGGCACCGTCGAGCCGTACTCCTCGATCACCGCGGGCCCGACCACGACGTCGCCGGGCAGCAGGGCCGCCCGGCCGTAGGTGGGCACGGGCGCGAAGTCGTTCTCGAAGCACGCGTGCCGGGTGCCGCCGCGAGCGCGCTCGGCGTCCGGTTCCTCGACGTCGGGGTGCTCACGCAGCCCGGGGCGGCGGATCGGCCCGACGCCGGTGACCCGGAGGTTGACCCACTCCACCCGCTGGTCGGCCTGGGCGGCGAAGCTGTAGCCGTACAGCTGCTCGTGCGCGGCGTGGAAGGCGTCGGTGACCGCCGCGGCGAAGGCGCCGTCCACCGGCCCGTCGGGCGCGGCGACCCGCACCTCGTAGGCCTGCCCGGCGTAGCGCAGGTCCGCGGTGCGCACGAGCTGCCGCGCCTGCGCCGGGAACCCCTCGGCGTCCAGCGCCTCGGTCGCGGCCGCCTCGAGGTCCGAGAACAGCGCCGCCAGCCGGGGCACGTCCAGCTCGTCGTGCGCCTGCACCGCGGTCCGCACGTAGTCGATCCGCACGTCGACGGTGAGCAGCCCGAACGCGGACAGGTTGCCCGGGTCGGGCGGGACGACGACCGCGCGCACCCCGAGGATGTCGGCCAGCCGGCAGGCCAGCAGCGACCCGGACCCGCCGAAGGTGGTCAGCACGAAGTCGCGGACGTCGAGGCCGCGCTTGACGCTCACCTGGCGCAGCGCGTTCGCCTGGTTCCACGCCGAGATCTCCAGGATCCCGCCCGCGCAGGAGGCGACGTCCAGGCCCAGCTTGCCGCCCAGGGCCTCGATCCCGGCCCGGGCGGCGCCGACGTCCAGCGGGATCTCCCCGCCGAGCAGCGCCGGCGGGATCCGGCCGAGCACGAGGTGGGCGTCGGTGACCGTCGGCTCGGTCCCCCCGGTGCCGTAGCAGATCGGGCCGGGGTCCGCGCCCGCCGAGCGCGGACCGACCTTCAGCGTGCCCTCCGGCGAGATCCAGGCGATCGAGCCGCCCCCGGCGCCGACCGTGACGACGTCGATCATCGGGATCCGGGTGGGGTAGCCGCCGACGCCGCCCTCGGTGGTCAGCGTCGGGTTGCCGTGCAGGACGACCGACACGTCGGTGGATGTGCCGCCCCCGTCGCAGGTCAGCACCTGGTCGAAGCCGGCGGTGCGGGCGATCAGCCCGGCGCCGAGCGCGCCAGCGGCCGGCCCGGACAGCACCGTGGTGATCGGCTGCTTGACGATCTCCGCCGCCGACAGCACCCCGCCGTTCGACTTCATGATGGCGAACGGGACGTCGCCGGCCAGCTCGTGCAGCCGCTCGGCGATGCTCGCGACGTAGCGGGCCACCCGTGGCTTGACCGCCGCGTCGACCAGCGTGGTCATGCTGCGCTCGTACTCGCGGTACTCGCGCAGCACCTCGCTGGAGATCGAGACCACGGCCTCCGGGTGCTCGGCAGCGAGCACCTCGGCCATCGCCTGCTCGTGCTCCGGGTTGGCGTAGGAGTGCAGGAGGCACACGCCGAGCGTGTGGATCCCGCGGTCGCGGAACCAGCGGGCGGTCGCCACCGCCTGCTCGCGGTCGAAGGGCCGGACCTGTTCGCCGGTCGGGTCGAGCCGCCCGCCGACCGTGCGCACGAGGTCGGCCGGGACGATCCGCGGCGGCTTGACCCAGAAGTAGCTGTTGCCGTACCCGTCGGGCACCGACTGCCGGGCGATCTCGAGCATGAACTCGTAGCCCTCGGTGGTGATGAACCCGAGCGGGTCGAGCCGTCCCTCGAGCAGGTGGTTGGTCGCCACCGTGGTGCCGTGCACGACCGCGGCGACGTCGTCCCCGCCCGCGCCGAGCAGTCCGAGCACCTTGGTGACGCCGGCCATGAAGCCCACCGAGGGATCGCTCGGCGTCGACGGCGTCTTGGTCGTGACCAGCTCACCGGTGTCCTCGTCCAGCGCGACGACGTCGGTGAACGTGCCGCCGGTGTCCACCCCGATGCGGATCCGGCGACGTCGTCGATCAGATGTGCCCGGCGCGGCGCCGTCGGGGTCGGTCATGCGCCATTCAAGTCGGCAGCCTGCGGACCCTGTCAACCGCGTGTCAACCGAGGACAGCGCACGGGCGTCCTTTGGATCAGATGGCCCGAATCCGGGCCTTGCCAGGGAGGTGCGTCATGGCGGCAGCGGTTCCGCGCCCACGGCGGGGTGGGCGGACGGCGGCGGCCGTGCCGATCGCGGGCATGCTCACGGTTCTGGTCTCGGCGCTGATTTCCGGATGCGGGCAGGGAGGCACGCCGTCAGGGGGCCAGGCGACCTCGGCGGACTCCACACCCGCCGCCACCGCCACGGCGACCGGCACGGGCGGCGACCCGGCGGTGACCGGGAGCCCCTCCGCCATACCGGAACTGCCGGCGCCGACCGGGACCGGGCCGGTGTCCGGGACGATCCCGGGGGTGGCCCACACCGCGGTGCTCACCTCGATCCGGGTCGCGCCCCACTCCGACTTCGACCGGATCGTGCTGCAGTTCGACGGGACGGCCCGTTACGGGGTCCGCTACGTGAAGCAGGTGACCCGCGACCCCTCGGGGACGCCCGTGCACCTGGACGGCCGGGCGTTCCTGGAGGTCACGCTGCAGGGCGCGACGCTGGACGACGCGTTCCAGGGCGGCAGCCGCTCGTACACGGGGCCGGAGCGGGTCACCCCGGCGCTGACCGCCGTGCGCGAGGTCGCGGTCACCGGCGACTTCGAGGCGGTGCTGAGCTTCGGGATCGGCGTGCAGGAGCGGACCGGCTTCCGCACGCTCGCGCTGGCCGGCCCCTCACGGCTCGTGATCGACGTCGCTCACCCGGGGTGAGCCTCACGCCGGGGCCTGCGAACCCAGCGTGACGGTCGTCTGCGGGATCGCGGCACCCGGGGTACGGTCCGTGCATGTCAACGATCGCTGCCGTGAAGGGCGTGCTGCCCGAACATCGCGGGACGCAGGAAGCCATCACCGGGATGTTCGGCGACGTCGTCCTCGGCGGCAGCCCCGATCGGCGGGCCCTGGTGGAGCGGCTGCACGCGGCCAGCGGCGTGAACACGCGCTACCTCGCGCTGCCGATGGACTCCTACCGCAGCCTGCGCGGGTTCGGCGACGCCAACGACGCCTTCATCGAGATCGGCCTGCGGCTGGGCGAGGAGGCGGTGCGCGCCGCGCTGGACGCCGCCGGGCTGCGGCCCGACGACGTCGACCTGGTCATGTCGGTGTCGGTGACCGGGATCGCCGCGCCCAGCCTGGAGGCCAGGCTCGTCGACCGGCTGGGCCTGAGGCACGACGTCAAGCGCGTGCCGATCTTCGGGCTGGGTTGCGTCGCCGGCGCGGCCGGGCTGGCCCGGCTGCACGACTACCTGGTCGGGCACCCGGACGGCGTCGCGGTGCTGCTGTCGGTGGAGCTGTGCTCGCTCACCCTGCAGCGCAACGACTCGTCGCCGGCGAACCTCGTGGCCGCAGGGTTGTTCGGCGACGGAGCGGCCGCCGTGGTGATGGTCGGCGAGCGGCGCGCCCGGACGCTCGCTCCCAACGGTCGCCGGGCACCGCGAGTGATCGACACCCGCAGCCGGATCTACCCCGGCACCGAGCGGGTGCTCGGCTGGGACGTGGTCGACGGCGGGTTCCGGATCGTGCTGGACTCCACGCTCAGCGACGTCGTCGAGCGGCACCTGGGCGCGGACGTCGAGGCCTTCCTCGCCGGGCACGGGCTCGTGGTCGCTGACATCGACACCTGGGTGGCGCACTCCGGCGGCCCGAAGGTGATCCAGGCGGTGACCAAGGCGCTCGGACTGCCCGACCAGGCGCTCGACGTCACCCGCCGTTCGCTCGCCGAGGTGGGCAACCTGTCCTCGGCGTCCGTGCTGCACGTGCTCGAGCGCACGCTGGAGGACGGCATCCCCACGCCCGGCTCCCCCGGCATGCTGATCGCGATGGGCCCGGGGTTCAGCGCCGAGCTGGTGCTGCTGCGATGGTGAGGCGCCGGCCATGAGCGGCACGGCGTGGTACGTGCTGCTCGTGCTGCTGGTCGGCGTGGAGAGGCTGGCCGAGCTGGCGGTATCACGGCGCAACGCCGCCTGGTCGTTCGCCCGCGGCGGGCTGGAGACGGGCCGGGGGCATTTCCCGGCGATGGTCGTGCTGCACACCGGCCTGCTGGCCGGCTGCATCGTCGAGGTGCTGGTGGCCGACCGACCGTTCATCCCCTGGCTGGGCTGGCCGATGCTGGCGCTGGCCCTCGGCTCGCAGGCGCTGCGCTGGTGGTGCATCGCCACACTGGGTCCGCGCTGGAACACCCGTGTGATCGTCGTCCCGGGCCTGCCGCCGGTACGCCGCGGGCCCTACCGGTGGTTCCGGCACCCGAACTACGTGGCGGTGGTCGTCGAGGGGCTCGCGCTGCCGCTCGTGCACACCGCCTGGGTGACCGCGCTCGTCTTCACCGCGCTGAACGTGCCGCTGCTGCGCGTCCGGCTGCGGGTGGAGAACGCCGCGCTGGCCACGCTGCCGGCCTGAGCCCCGGACCGGGAGTGCACGTGCCGGGCGAGGCGGGCGGGGTCACCGAAGACCTGCTCGTCCTCGGCGGCGGTCCGGTCGGGCTCGGCACCGCGGTGCTCGCCGCGCAGGCGGGGATGTCGGTCGTCCTGGTCGAGCAGCGGCAGCCCCCGGTCGACAAGGCCTGCGGCGAGGGTCTGATGCCGCCGGCGGTCGCGGCGCTGCGCGAGCTCGGCGTCGAGCCGCGGGGGATGCCGTTCCGGGGCATCCGCTACGTGGCCGACGGCGCCGCCGCGACCGCGTACTTCCGTAACGGCAGCGGGATGGGCGTGCGGCGCACGGCTCTGTCCGCGGCGCTGTCGGCCCGGGTCGAGCAGCTGGGGGTGCGCCGGGTGCAGGCCGCGGCCGGTCCGCCGGTGCAGGGGGACGGCTGGGTGGAGGCCGCCGGGATCAGGAGCCGCTGGCTGGTCGCCGCCGACGGACTGCACTCCCCGACCCGGCGGGCGCTGGGCCTGGACCGGCCGGACTCCGCGCCGCCGCGCTACGGGCTGCGCCGCCACTACCGGGTGGCGCCGTGGTCGGACGTCGTCGAGGTGCACTGGTCGGC
>JBKPQU010000152.1:0-4113 GCA_046734255.1 Actinomycetota bacterium | reverse complement strand
GAGAGGCGGCGCGCGGCGCTGACGGACTAGCGCTCGGTGAACCCGGTGAGCTGCCCGTGCGGGGCGGACCACCCGCGGGTGATCCGGACGATCCGGCCGGGGCGCGGGTACCAGGACGACGGCGCGCCGGGCGGCGGCGTGGTCGGGGCGTCCGGCGCGAGCAGCGCGAGCAGGCCCTCGCACGCCGCCCGCGGCCCCTCGGCCACGACCTCGACCTGCCCGTCCGCCAGGTTGGTCGCCGAGCCGACCAGCCGTAGCTCCAGCGCCCGGCAACGGATCCACCACCGCAGCCCGACGCCCTGCACCCGGCCGTCGAGCCGCGCGCTCAGCCGGACGAACTCGCTCCCCCGTTCGGCCTCGCCCATTCCCGGCACGGTAGTGCGGGGAATGGCATCCCGCAGATCGCGTAGGACGCTACTTGCGGGCCGGTGGCCCGTGCGGCGGTTGAACGCCCGCTCAGTCGGGACTAGCGTGGTGTTCGCCACACGGCGATTTGTTCGATATGCGCACGGAGTGCCATGGCCGAGATCGTGCCGCTGCCGGAGGCCGTCAGCCGGTTGGTCCACGACGGCGACAGCCTCGCACTGGAGGGGTTCACCCACCTGATCCCGGTGGCCGCCGGCCAGGAGATCATCCGCCAGCGCAGGCGCGACCTCACGCTGGTCCGGATGACTCCGGACATCGTCTACGACCAGATGATCGGCGCCGGCTGCGCCCGCAAGCTGATCTTCTCCTGGGGCGGCAACCCGGGCGTGGGCTCGCTGCACCGGTTCAAGGACGCCGTCCAGAACGGCTGGCCGCAGCCGCTGGCGCTGGAGGAGCACAGCCACGCGGGGATGGCCAACCGCTACGTCGCCGGCGCCTCCGGGCTCCCGTTCGCCGTGATGCGCGGGTACACGGGCACGGACCTGACCCGGCAGACCGACACGATCAAACCGATCACCTGCCCCTTCACGGGCGAGGTCCTGACGGCGGTGCCCGCGCTGAACCCCGACGTGACGATCGTCCACGCGCAGCGGGCGGACCGCTCCGGCGCGGTGCAGATGTGGGGGCTGGTCGGGGTGCAGAAGGAGGCGGTCCTGGCGGCACGGGCCAGCCTCGTCACGGTCGAGGAGATCGTCGACCGGTTGGAGCCGCTGCCCGGCGCCGTCGTGCTGCCGTCGTGGGCGGTAACCCTGGTCTCCTGCGTCCCGGGCGGCGCGCACCCGTCGTACGCCGACGGCTACTCCACCCGCGACAACGCCTACTACCAGCAGTGGGACGGCATCAGCCGGGAGCGCGAGCGCTTCACCCAGTGGCTCGAGGACGAGGTGTACGGCGCCGTCCCGGAGGAAGCTGGGCGCTCATGAGCTCTGCTGTTCGGGCCGGTCAGCGCGGGGACGAGACCCGGGAGCGAGAAGCCGGCTGGAGCGCCGACGAGATGATGACGGTCGCCGCCTCGCACGCGCTGCGCGACGGCACGGTCTGCTTCGTCGGCATCGGGCTGCCCAGCACGGCAGCCAACCTGGCCCGGCGCACCCACTCCCCCGGCGTCGTGCTGATCTACGAATCAGGCACGCTGGGCGCGAAGCCGGCGACGCTGCCGCTGTCGATCGGGGACGGCATCCTCGCGCACACCGCCGACGCCGTGGTCAGCGTCCCCGAGGTCTTCAACTACTGGCTGCAGCCCGGCCGGATCGACGTCGGCTTCCTCGGGGCCGCGCAGATCGACAGGTTCGGCAACATCAACACCACCGTGATCGGCGACTACGACCACCCGAAGGTCCGCCTGCCGGGCGCCGGCGGGGCACCGGAGATCGCTGCGTCCTGCCGCGAGGTGATCGTGATCGTCCGGCAGAGCCCGCGCGCGTTCGTCGAGCGGGTGGGCTTCGTCACCTCGATCGGATTCGGCAGCGGCCCCGGGGACCGGGAGCGGTTGGGGCTGCGCGGCGGCGGGCCGCGCCTGGTGATCACCGACCTGGGCATCCTCGAGCCGGACCCGGATACCTGCGAGCTGACGCTCACCCAGTTGCACCCCGGCGCCACCGTCGAGCAGGCGCTGGCCGCCACCGGCTGGGATCTGGCCGTGTGCCCGGACCTGCGGACCACCGACGCGCCGACCGACGAGGAGCTCGCCGTCCTGCGCCACCTAGAGGCGACCAAGGGCGGCGTGGAGGGGTCCGAGAGAGAGGGGCGAGGATGACCGACCTGTCCAGCCCGACCCGCTTGCACCTGCCGCGCTACGAGCGCGTCCGCGGCCTGCACCCACCGCTGGACAGCCCCGGGTACCGCAGCACCGGCCTGCGCCACCCGACCCAGCCCCTGGTGCTCCTGCCGCAGGACCTGACCGAGATCACCGGGCCCCTGCTCGGCGAGGGTCGGGTCACCGCGGCAGACGCGGACCTGACCACCCGCCACGCCGGCGAGGCGATCGGGCAGCGGATCATCGTCTGCGGCCGGGTGCTGGACGGCGACGGCCGGCCCGTCCCGGACACGCTGGTCGAGGTGTGGCAGGCCAACGCCTGCGGGCGCTACCGGCACGTCGTCGACCAGTGGCCCGCACCGCTGGACCCCAACTTCGACGGGCTGGGGCGGGTGCTCACCGACAGCCTCGGCCGCTACACGTTCACCACGATCAAGCCCGGCGCCTACCCGTGGCTCAACCACCACAACGCCTGGCGGCCGGCGCACATCCACTTCTCGCTGTTCGGCCGGGCCTTCACCCAGCGCCTGGTCACGCAGATGTACTTCCCGGGCGACCCGCTTCTGCCGCTGGATCCCATCTTCAATGCCGTCCCGGACGAGGGCGCCCGGCAACGGCTGATCTCGCGGTACGACCACGACGTCACCCAGCCCGAATGGGCGCTGGGCTACCAGTTCGACATCGTCCTGCGCGGCTCCGGCGCCACCCCGATGGAGGAGCCGCACGATGAGTGAGTCGCCGGTGCCCCCGCCGGGTCGGCTGCTCCAGACGCCCTCGCAGACCGCGGGCCCCTACCTGGCGATCGGCTGCACCTGGGCGGACGGCGAGTACGTCGTCCCCGAGGACACGCCGGGCGCGGTCCGGATCTCCGGCCGCCTGCTCGACGGCGCGGGCGAGCCGGTGGGCGACGGGCTGGTGGAGACCTGGCAGGCGGATCCCGCCGGGAGATTCGACCACCCCGACGACCCGCGTGGGCGCGCGGCCGCAGCCCTGCCCGGCTTCCGTGGCTTCGGTCGCAGCTGCACCGACACCGAGGGCCGGTGGGGTGTGCTGACCGTGCGGCCCGGGTCGGTCCCGACGGCGGACGGCGCGCCGCAGGCTCCGCACCTGGACGTCTCGGTGCTCGCCCGGGGCCTGCTCGACCGGGTGGTCACGAGGATCTACTTCCCGGAGGACGCCGAGGCGCTGGCCAGGGACCCCGTGCTGCGCACCGTGCCGGAGCACCGGCGGTCTACCCTCATCGCCCAGGCCACGGGCGACGGTGGCTACCGGTTCGACATCCACCTGCAGGGAGACGATGAGACCGTCTTCTTCGACCTCTGAGGCCGTGGCCGGCCCGTCCTCCGGCGGGCTGTTCTCCGGGGTGTACGCGAGCGCGCAGGCACTCGAGCAGACCGGTGACGCCGCGTGGCTGACGGCGATGCTGGACGTCGAGGCGGCGCTGGCGGTGGCCGGCGCCCGGGTCGGGCTGGTGCCGTCCGAGGCGGCGGAGGCGATCGTCGCGGCGTGCGTCCCGGGCAACTTCGACGTCTCCGAGCTGGGTCGCGGCGCCGCGGCCGAGGCGACGCCGGTGATCGCGCTGGTCGCGCGGCTGCGCTCGCTGGTCCCGCCGTCCGCAGCCGGGTGCGTCCACCTGGCGGCGACCAGCCAGGACGTGATGGACACCGCCGCGATGCTGGTCACCCGCCGAGCCCTGACCCCGACCCTGGCCGAGGCCGCCGAGGTGGCCGGCCTGCTCGCCGGGATGGCGCGCCAGCACCGGGACACCCCGCAGGTCGGGCGCACCCTGCTGCAGCACGCGGTCCCGACCACCTACGGCGCCGCGTGCGCGGCCCGGCTGGTCGCCGTCGACGAGGCGCGCTCCGGGCTCGCGCGGACCTGCCGCGAGCGGCTGGCCGTACAGCTCGGCGGGGCCGCGGGCACCCTTGCCC
>JBKPQU010000151.1:0-16733 GCA_046734255.1 Actinomycetota bacterium | reverse complement strand
GAGGCACGGGCCGATCTGCTTGAGGTCGTTGTGCATCCACTGGGAGGTGACGTACATGTCGACACCGCCGTCCTCACCGGGGATGGCCAGGCCGGACTCCGGGCCGAGGAAGGCCTGGTCCTGCATGCCGACCTCGTACTCACCGACCACGACGACCTCGGCGGTCGGCTCTTCCTCGCCGTGGCGCAGCCGCAGGTGACGGACGAGGTTGCCCTCGGGGTGAAGGTGCGCGCTCTCCCTGCTGATCCCGGTCACGGGTGCCGAGCTGTCGTGCAGCATGTTCCAGGTGGGGTGACCGAGCGCGGCCCGGGCGTCGGTGACCGGCACCCAGACGTCGAAGTTCACCCGGATCTTCTTCGCCGCCTGCCGGGCCACCTCCGGATGGTCGGCCGCGACCAGCGCGATCGGCTCGCCCTGGTAGCGCACGCAGTCATCGGCGAGCACGGGCTGGTCGGCGAGCTCCAGCCCGTAGCGGTTGTTGCCCGGGACGTCGTCCGCGGTGAGCACGGCATGCACGCCGGAGACCGCGAGGGCCTCGCCGATGTCGATCGAGCGGATCCGGGCGAAGGGGTGCGGGCTGCGCAGCGTGACCCCCCAGATCATGCCCTCCATCCATAGATCGGAGGAGTAGGCGAACTCGCCGCGCACCTTGAGGATGCCGTCCGGGCGCAGCGGGTTCTCCCCGACGCCGCCGGTTCCCTGCTCGGTCAGGCTCTTCGGGGCGCCCAGGGGTGTGGTCGGTGTGCTCATGAGGTCACTCCCGCTCTGCTGAGGAGGGTGGTGCTGGCCGAGGCCACCTCGGTGGCGAGGTCGTCCTCGTCGACGGTGACCACGCGGTCGCGTTCGACCACGGTGCGTCCGTTGACGAGGAGGAGTTCCAGCGGCGGCGGCGCGCCCAGGACGAGCGCAGCGACGTGGTCGACGACGTCGACGTGGCCGAGACCGTCCAGCCGCCACACCGCGATGTCGGCGAGCTTTCCGGCCTCCAGCGATCCGATCTCGCCGGAGCGGCCGAGCACGTCGGCGCCGCCGAGCGTGGCCATCTCGAGTGCGTCGCGGACCGTCAGCGCCTGGGGGCCGCCGCGTGCGCGGGCGAACAGCACCGCGTGGCGGACCTCCTCCAGCAGCGAGCTGGCCTCGTTCGAGGCGGCGCCGTCCACGCCGAGACCCACCCGGGCCCCGGCGTCGCGCAGGTCGCGCGAGCGGCAGATCCCCGCGCCCAGGCGGGCGTTGGACGACGGGCAGTGCGCCACGCCGGTCCGGGTGTCGGCCACCTTCCGGACCGCGGAGTCGTCCAGGTGCACGGCGTGCGCGAGCCAGACGTCCGGTCCCAGCCAGCCCAGGCTCTCGACGTACTCCACCGGGGAGCAGCCGAAGCGCTCGCGGCAGAAGTCCTCCTCGTCCAGGGTCTCGGCGAGGTGGGTGTGCATCAGCACGCCGTTGCGGCGGGTCAGCTCCGCGGCCTCGGAGAGCAGCTCCCCGGTGACCGAGAACGGCGAGCAGGGCGCCACCGCAACGCGCAGCATGGAGTCCGGCGACGGGTCGTGGTGCCGGTCGATCGCCTCCTGCGTCGCGGCGAGGATCTCGTCCCGGTTCTCCACGACGTTGTCCGGCGGGAGCCCACCCTGGCTCTTCCCGAGGTCCATCGACCCGCGGCAGGGATGGAAGCGCAGGCCGACCCGCGCGGCGGCCTCGATCTCCGCCGCGAACACGTCGCCGCCGTCCCGCGGGAACACGTAGTGGTGGTCGGTGGTCGTCGTGCAGCCGCTGCGCGCCAGCCAGGCCAGCGAGCCCGTTGCGGCGGTGCGCACGATGTCGGCGTCCATGCCGCCCCACACCGGGTAGAGCGTGGTCAGCCAGCCGAACAGCGTGTCGTCCACGGCGAGCCCGCGGGTCACCCACTGGTAGAGGTGGTGGTGGGTGTTGACCAGCCCGGGCGTGGCCAGGCAGCCGGAGGCGTCGACGACCCGGGCCCCGGCGAGGTCACCGGGCGCCGGCCCCTCGCCCACCGCGGTGATGCGGTTGCCCTCGACGACGACGTGCCCGCGCGGGTACTCGCGCCGGTCGCCGTCCATGGTCACGACGATGCAGCCGTCGAGCACAACGGTCTTCTCGGTCGCGGCCATGGTCAACCTCCCAGCCGGTCTGCGGCCAGGCGGACGGCGTCCAGGATCTTCTCGTATCCCGTGCAGCGGCACAGGTTCCCCGCCAGCGCCTCGCGGATCTCGACGTCGGACGGTCGGCCGGTGCGTTCGAGGAGGTCGTGCGCGGCCACCAGGAGGCCCGGCGTGCAGAAGCCGCACTGCACGGCGCCGGCATCGATGAACGCCTGCTGGACGGGGTGCAACTCCTCGCCGTCGGCCAGGCCCTCGACCGTGCGGATCTGCCGGCCCTGCGCCTGCCCCGCGGCGATCAGGCAGGCGCACGCCGCGACCCCGTCGAGGTAGACCGTGCAGGACCCGCACTCGCCCTGCTCGCAGGCGTTCTTCGAGCCGGGCAGGCCCATCCGCTCGCGGAGGACGTAGAGCAGGCTCTCGCCGGCCCACACGTCGTCCGCCTCGTGCTGCTGGCCGTTGACTGTGAAGCTCACACGCACGGCGGTTCACCCTCTCCGGTAGTCGTTCCAGGCCCAGACCAGGGCGCGCCGGGCCATCACCGACAGAGCGTGGGCCCGGTAGCGGGCGCTGCCGCGCACGTCGTCGATCGGTGACGACGCGGAGGCGACGAGGTCGCCGAACCGGGTCGCGACCACGTCCGGCATCGGCTCGCGGCTGTCCCAGAGGTTCTCGTCGTCCAGCGCGCCGGCGATGAACGCCTCCGCCTCGGGGGCACGCCGGGGAGTGGGCGCCGCCGAGCCGATCCCGGCGCCGACCCGGCGTCGCTCGGGATGCAGGGCCAGCCCGAACGCGGCCACCGCGATCACCATCGCGTTCCGGGTGCCGATCTTGCAGTACTGCTGCGGGCCGGTCGCGGCCGGGACCACGGCGGCCTTGATCAGCTCGTCCGGGGCGAGCACGTTGCGCTTGACCCCGGTGTAGAACTCGGAGGCCGGGACCCTGCGCGTCCCGCGCACGGACTCGACCTCGATCTGGGCCTCGGCGGCCAGCAGTGCGGGATGCGAGTCGCCGGCGGGCGAGGCGGCCCCGAGATTGCCGCCGACCGTCCCGCGGTTGCGGATCTGCGGCGACCCGACGGTGCGGGATGCCATCGCCAGGCCGGGCAGCCGATCACCGAGCTCGGAAATGATCCGGGTGTAGGTCACCCCCGAGCCCAGCCACACGTGGCCGTTCTCGGTGCCCCACTCGGTCAGCTCCTCGACCCGGTTGAGGTCGAGCAGGGCACCGGGGCGGTGGCGGTCGAAGTTGAGCTCGACCATCACGTCGGTGCCGCCCTGGATCGGCACCGTCCGGGGATTGGCCGCCTTCACCTCGAGGGCCTCGGCCCACGACGTCGGCTGGAGGAAGTCCATCGCGCGCTCCTCGGCTAGGGCTGCTGGGGCTCGGCTTGAGCGTGGGTTCAGGCGTACGTCGGCACGGTGTACCAGGCCAGCCCGGCGTCCGGCGCGTCCTCGCGGACGACGCTGGCCTGGATCAGCCCGTACGGGCGGTCGTCGACGTGGAAGACCTCGTTCGGGTTGTCCAGCCCGAACGGCGACAGGTCGTAGACGAAGTGGTGGACGTTCGGAGCGGACAGCTTGATCTCGGCGACCTCGTCGTGCTTCTCCAGCACCGCCTTGCCCATCTCCCACAACGTCTGCTGCAGGGCCAGGCTGTGCACGGCGGCGTACCGGCCGAGCAGGATCGCGAGGATGCTGCCGTACAGGGCGTCCCAGTCCAGATCCGTTCCGGTGTAGCGCCACCGGGCGACCAGCGAGGTCGACATGATCCGGTCACTGGTCTCCCGCAGCGTGGTGTAGCCGTCCCTGAGATAGCCACGGAACTCCGAGCCGGTGCTCTTCAGCACGACCAGGTCCTTGATCCCCGAGACCACCCACGAGCGCTGGCCGGCGCCCTTGCCGTCGAGCGTCACGACGGTCGTGCGGACCGCCGGCCCGCGGCGGACGAACGCGTGGTCGTGCGGGCGGCCGTCGACGTCGATCCGGTCCCAGGCGTACTCGTCGATCTCGATCCGGGCTCCCTCGACCGGCTCGACGTCGTCGACGAAGTGCCGCGCAAGCGCCAGCCCGTAGTCCTCGATCGCGCCCAGGCCCTTCTCCTTGGCGTAGGCGTACACCGTGTTCTTCTGGGTGTCCGTGGGCAGGACGCGCGCCTGGTCGCCGGTCAGGTGGGCGTCGGAGAAGTCGCCGCGCAGCGAGGTTGAGACGTTGACGTCGCGGATCTCGTGCCGCGGCGTGTCCCGGTAGACCCGCACGACGCGGTTCTCGGCCTTCCCGTACTGGTTAGGGCCCAACACGATGCCCATGATCAACTCCCTCGATAGGTGGAGTACGCGAACGGGCTCAGCAGCAGCGGGACGTGGTAGTGCTGGCTCGGGTCGGTAATCTCGAAGACGACCACGACCTGCGGGTAGAAGGCCTGCCGGCCGGTGGCCGAGAAGTAGTCCGCGACCTCGAAGACCAGGCGGTAGGTCCCGGCCTGGAGCGGCTCGTCGCCGAGCCCGGTCACCCGCCCGTCGGCATCGGTGCTTGCCTGCGCCAGCGGGCCGTCGGCGTCGCCGCCCGCGCGCTCGAGCCGGACGGCGACGCCCGCGGCCGGGCGTCCCAGCGCCGCGTCCAGGACGTGCGTGCTCAGGCTGCTCACGCCGGCTCCTCGCCGAGGCTCGTCGCCGCCACGAGCCACGCACTCTGCTCATTGGTTCGCTCGCTCACGGGACCAGCACCCGCTCGAGCCGGATCCGGTTGATCTTCCGGAGTTCCTCGCGCAGCACGGCCCGCTCGGTCACCGGGTCGTTGGACAGGCGCTGGTGCAGCAGGTCCAGCAGTTCCTCGGCGCTCTTGCCGCTGGCGCTGACCAGGTAGACCTGACCGAAGCGCTCCTCGTAGGCGCGGTTGCCCTCGGCGAGCGCCCGGCGCAGGTCGTCGTCCGCCTGCGCCACGCCGGACTGCTCCTGCCGCGAGTACGAGCTGCCGTCCGCCAGGGAGGCGCCGATCCTCGGATGTCCCTCCAGCGCGGCCTCCACCTCGTCCTCGCTCAGGCCCTTGAGCACGCGGTCGGCGGTCTCGACCACGTCGGTGACCGAGGCGTACGGCCGGCCGGCGAGCATGCCGCGTGCCCAGGCCGGCGAGGAGCAGCAGGCCAGCAGCACCTGGGTCGCCTCGGCCTCCGTGAGGGCGTTGAAGCCCTCGAGGCCGATCACCTCAGTGCCGCTCGTGCTGTCGGACGGTGCTGCCACGGACCCTCCCTCCTGGGACATCGTGCAGTGCGGGCCGGTGCGGGCGCCACGCTCTCGTGGCACCCGTCCGGGCCGAAGGTCAGCCCGCTCAGCACGCTGGCCAGCACTGTGTCAGTGCACTTGCTCGTAGCGCTGCGTGCGCGCCGTGTGGATCGGGTTCGCCTCGGCGACCAGATCGTCGAACCGGTGGTTCGCGATCTTCGCGATCTCGATCAGCGCGGTGGCGTGCTCCTGGGTCGGGGAGTTGTTCATTCGCGACCAACCGGTCTCCAGGATCTGCTTCCGGTCGCCGGCATCGCGCACCGCGATGATCAGCGGGAAGGCGAACTTCTCCTGGTATGCGGCGGTGAGCTCGGCGAACGCCCGGTGGTCCTCGTCGCTGAGGCGGGTCAGGCCGACCGTGGCCTGGTCCCGCTGGGAGTAGGTGCCGGCCGTCCCCTCGGCGACCGCGTCGCTGCCCAGGGCCGGGTAGGAGTTCATCAACTCGCTCTGCTGCTCGGGGCTCGCGGTGAACAGCGCGTCCTGGAACGCCGTCCGCATCGCCAGGGTGTCCGCGAACGGGTGCTGGTCATAGGCGCCTTCGACGACCCAGCGGGGGCCCTGGAAGATCGGCCCGAAGGTGTCCGCGAACTCCTCGCGGGACATCTCGTTGATCTGGTCCAGCCGCAGCTGCCGCTCGCCCGGAGCCCCGGCGATTGCCGCACCCCGGCCGCGGCCGACGTGGTGGAAGAGCAGGTTGAGCAGGATCGCGGTGATGCTGCCCAGCGTGATTCCGCTGCCGAAGATGATCTCGGCCCAGTCCGGCACCGCCTGGGCGACCTCGGGCTGGGAGACGACCAGCATCGCCAATGCCAGGCTGGTCCCCACGATGACCACGTTGCGGTGATCGTTGAAGTCCACCCGGGACAGGGTCTGGATGCCGACGACCGCGACGGTCGCGAACATCGCCAGGGCCGCACCGCCGAGCACCGGTGGTGGGATGCTGGCGACGATCGCCGCGATCTTGGGCAGCACGCCGAGGATGATCATGACTCCGCCGGCAGTGGCCACCACCCAGCGGCTCTTCACCCGGGTCAGCCGGACCAGGCCGACATTCTCGGCGAAGCAGGTGTAGGGGAAGGAGTTGAGGATCCCGCCGATCGTGGTTGCGACGCCGTCGGCGCGCAGGGCGCGTGCGATGTCCTCGCGAGTGATCCGCTTGTCGACGATCTCGCCGGTGGCGAACACGTCACCGGTGGTCTCCACCGCGGTGATCAGCATGACCACGATCATCGAGATGATCGCGGCGGCGCTGAACTGGGGCCAGCCGAAGTAGAACGGGGTGGTCACACCCACCCATGCGGCGTCCTTCACGGCGCCGAAGGTCGCGTCGCCCAGCGCCCAAGCCGCCAGCGTGCCGACCACCAGCCCGATCAGGACGGCGACCGTGGCCAGGAAGCCGCGGAAGAACCGCTGGATCAAGACGATCAGGAAGAGGGTGCCGAGCGCGTAGGCAAGGTTCTTGCCGTTGGTCGGCTCCGGATTGGCGCCGCCGCCGACGGCGTCCAGCGCGGCGACCGGCAACAGCGCGATACCGATGATCGTGATCACCGTGCCGGTGACGACCGGGGGGAAGAAGCGGATCAGCCGGCTGAAGTACGGCGCGATCAGCAACGTGAACAGACCGGCGATGATGACCGCGCCGTAGATGACGAGCAGGCCGTCGGTGCCGCCGCCCGCCGCGAGCCCGATGGCGATCATCGGTGAGACGGCGGTGAAGGTGACGCCCTGCAGCAGTGGCAGGCGCACGCCGACCTTCCAGATCCCCACCGACTGGATGATCGACGCGATACCGCAGGTGAACAGGTCGGCGTTGATCAGGTGGACGAGCTGCTCGGTGCTCAGGTGGATCGCGCTGGCCAGCAGGATCGGGACGATCACCGCCCCGGCGTAGAAGGCCAGGACGTGCTGCGTGCCATAGACGGCGAGCTTGCCGATCGGGAGCACCTCGTCGACCGGGTGCTTGGGGCGGGGTCGCGACGCGGCGACGGCAGATGTGGACATGGGCCACCTCGGGGGGACGGGCGAGCAGTGGCGATGTCCGGCACGGAGTCCTTTTCCGTATACCGGAAAGCTTTTTCCTTAGAGTGAACAAGACTATGAGTCACTCCCGCAACACGTCAAGGATCGAATCGGGGCGGACCGGATGGCAATGGACGGCGCGGGCTCATTGCGCGCGGGGTCGTGGCGAGGCCGGGCCCCGGGCGGGAGGCTGAGGCCATGGACCAGCGGTCGCCGAGGCGCAACCGGGTCACGCCGATGGGTGACATCGTCGCGACGGAGCTTCGCGGCGCCTGGACCGGCAACCGCGGGATCCTGCACGAGGGCGGCGAGGTCGTGCGCTACCACCGCGGCAAGCTGTGGATCGTCTGCGCGCTGCGGTACAAGGACTGGCGCCTGCCGCAGTGGGCGCCCGGCCACTTCACCGTGCTCTTCTTCCACGACGAGGCCGTCGCCCTTGCCGCCGGTCACCGCCCCTGCGCGCTGTGCCGGCGGGCGGACTACACCGCCTTCCGGGAGGCGTGGGTGGCGGGCACCGGCGGTCCGGTGCCGTCGGCGTCCGAGCTGGACGCGCGCCTGCACGCCGAGCGGATCGTCCGCGGCACCCACCGCCGCCGCCTCCACCCCGCCCCCTGGTCCGAGGTGCCCTCGGGTGCGTTCGTCTCCGACCGGGGCGGCCCGGCGCTCGTGCTCGGCGATGCGCTGGTCCGCTGGACGATCCAGGGGTACGCCGGGGCGAGGCCGCGCCCGCACACGGGAACGGCGGAGCTGGTCACTCCGCCGTCCACCGCCGCGGCCCTGCGATGCGGCTACCGGCCGCAGATCGATCCCGCCGCGGGTGCGATCGCGTCAGAGGGCTGAGCGGCGCCCGTCAGCCGCCCGGCGGGCGGTAGCCGACGTTCTTCCCGATCGCGGCGTCGACCTGCGCCGCGGTCAGCAGCTTCGTGGTGCGCACGGTCGCCGCCCCGCTCCCGCCGACGGTCAGGGCGATGGCCGCGGCCGTCTCGTCGTCCGGCAGGTCGACGGTGACGTACGCGTCCGCGTCGCCGAAGGCGAAATAGAAGGACTCCAGCGATCCGCCCAGTCCCTCGGTCATCGAGCGGATCGCGTCGATGCGCGATTGGCCGCCCGCCGAGCGGATCCCGTCCAGGCCCTGCTTCGTGTAGTTCGCCGCGATCAGGTACTTCGGCATCGTCAACCCTCTCTCTCGCCACCCCCGGCCAACAGGTTGATCACGGTACTCACGAGCCCACACCTGTCAACGACGCCGGATACGGCGGCCGCCCACCCACCGCCCCCGGCGCCGGCGCGCCCGCCAAGGTCACGGGATGGCAAACGTTTGGCGATCATGATGTGCGGGCTGGCGCCAGGCAGCCGCGGGTGGTGCCATTAGGACTGCGGTGGGGTAGTTGCGGCATATGCCGGACCTTCCCGCCGTGCCGCGGGCCGGGCCCCGCCGGTTCCTGACCCGTCCCGCGTCGGACACCAACGGGTGGAGCGACGAGGAGAGGGCGATCATGCAGAAGATCGGGAACCCGGGAGGCAACGCCGAATCGAACGACGTTTCGCGCCGTGGCTTCCTGACCGCGGGGGGGACGCTGGCACTCGCCGGGGCAGGTTCGGCGACGCTGGCCGCGTGCACCGGGCCCGCCGGCCCGGCCAACCAGGCCGCCACGAGTGGCGGCTCCGGAGCCTCGCTGCGCATCCTGCAGTGGAGCCACTTCATCCCTGCCTACGACACCTGGTTCGACGGCTTCGCCAAGCAGTGGGGCAAGGACAACGGCGTGACGATGACCGTCGACCACATCGACAACGCCCAGATCCCGGCCAGGACGGCCGCGGAGATCAACGCCGGCCAGGGCCACGACCTGATCGAGTGGATCGTGCCGGCGTCCTCGCTGGAGCCCAGCGTGCTCGACGTCAACGACATCGTGACCGAGGCGCAGGCCAAGCACGGGGACCAGTTCGCGTTCTGCAAGCTGTCCAGCTACAACCCGACCACGCAGAAGTACTACGCCTTCTGCCACACCTGGACGCCGGACCCCGGCGACTACCGCAAGAGCCAGTGGGAGGCGGTCGGCCTACCGAACGGGCCGTCCACCTGGGACGAGCTGCTGACCGGCGGCACCGCGATCAAGCAGCGCTCCAAGATCCCGGTGGGCATCGGCATGTCCCAGGAGGTCGACTCCAACATGGCGGCCCGCGCGCTGATCTGGTCGTTCGGCGGCTCGATCCAGGACGCCGACCAGAACGTCGTCCTGAACTCGCCGCAGGTGATCGACGCGGTGAACTTCATGGCCAAGCTCTACCAGCAGGGGATGACTCCCGAGATCTTCAGCTGGACCGCGGCCTCGAACAACCAGGGCCTGATCGCCGGGAAGCTCTCCTACATCCTCAACTCGATCTCGGCCTACCGCAGCGCGCAGATGTCGAACCCGACGGTGGCCTCGGACGTGTTCTTCGTCCCGGCGCTCAAGGGCCCGACCGGGATGGCCCTGGCGTGCGAGCACGTCGTCCGCAGCTACATCATCCCGAAGTACGCCAAGAACGTGGACAAGGCCAAGGCGTTCCTGCTGTACCTGGCCGACAACTCCATGCAGGTCGCGCAGAACTCCAAGCTGTACGACTTCCCGGCGTTCACCAAGGGCGCGGCCTGGACCGACCTGCCGGGCTGGCTGGACAACGACCCGTTCAAGTCCCAGCCGGCGTCCAAGCTGTCGCTGCTGAAGACCGCGCAGGACTGGAGCACGAACGTCGGTCACCCGGGCCCCGCGAACGCCGCGGAGAGCGAGGTGTTCAACACGTTCGTGCTGCCGAACATGATGGCCGACGCCGCGCGTGGCATGCCCGCGGCGGAGGCCGTCGCGACGGCGGAGGCGCAGGTCAAGGCGATCTTCACCAAGTGGCGCAAGCAAGGTCTGGTCGGCGGCAACTCGTGAGGACGGCGCCCGGATCCGGGGGACCGCGTGCGCGGTTCCCCGGACCGGCGGGACCCGGCGACGGACAGAGATAGGGAGCCGGCATGGCGGTGGTCGAGACCCGAGACCTGCGAAAGGTCTTCGGCGAAGCGCCCGCGGTGGACGGGATCGACCTGCGCACCACGGAAGGCGAGTACCTGGTGCTGCTCGGGCCGTCCGGGTGCGGCAAGACGACGCTGCTCCGGATGATCGCCGGGTTGGAGCGGCCCACCTCGGGGCAGGTGCTGATCGGTGGCGAGGTGGTCAACGACCTGCCGCCGCGGGCCAGGCGGATCGCGATGGTCTTCCAGAGCTACGCGCTCTACCCGCACAAGTCGGTCCGGGCGAACATCGCGTTCCCGCTCGCCGCCCGGGGCGTGGACAAGGACGACCGGGAGCAGAAGATCCGGTGGGCCGCGGCGCTGCTGGACATCGAGCACCTGCTGCCGAAGAGGCCACGCCAGCTCTCCGGCGGCGAGCGGCAGCGGGTGGCGTTGGCCCGCGCGCTGGTCCGCGAGCCGCAGGTGTTCCTGCTCGACGAGCCGCTGTCCAACCTGGACGCCAAGCTGCGCGCACTGGCCAGGGAGGAGCTGAAGGAGTTCCAGCGCCGGGTGGGGACGACGACCGTCTACGTCACCCACGACCAGGTCGAGGCGATGGGCCTGGGTGACCGGATCGCCGTACTGAACAAGGGAAGGGTGCAGCAGGTCGGCACGCCGTGGGAGATCTACCACTACCCGGCGAGCACGTTCGTGGCCACGTTCGTCGGATCGCCGCCGATGAACCTGATCGAGCGTGAGCGTGCCCTGGTCGGCTTCCGCCCCGAGCACTTCCTGCCGGAGGACCTCGTCGGTGAGCGCGGCGGGCGCGTGCTGCTGGACTTCCGGGTGGAGCGGGTGGAGTACCTCGGCTCCGACCGGTTCGTGTACGGCAGCGTCCGGGGAGCCTCCGGCGAGCACCGGGTGATCGCGCGCCTGCCGTTCACCGTGACCGACGAGGTGATGGAACGGGCGAGCAACCGCTTCGCGGTGGCCGCCGCCAACCTGCACACCTACAGCAAGGAGACCGGGGAGCGGATCGACGCGAAGTCGCCGGTCGACATCGGCGCCGCGAGCAGGTCGAGGGAGCCGGGCTCGTGACGGCCACGCAGACCGGTGAGGTCCTGACCGACGTCACTGAGGAGCGCCCGAGCCGCTACCTGCTGGACCGGGAGGGAATCCTCGGCCCGGTGCTGCTGATGCCCGCCGTGATCTACCTGCTCGCGCTCGTGGGTTTCCCGCTGGTGATGGCGATCCTCTACTCCTTCACCGACATCACCACCGGCCGACCGGTGCTGCACTTCGTGGGGCTGGACACGTTTCGCGCCGTGCTGCACGACCCGGTCTTCCGCGAAGCGCTGCGCAACACCGTGGTGTTCACGGTGGTCTCCCAGGTGCTGGTCGTCATCCTGTCGACCGTGCTGGCGTTCGCCCTACGGGGGGACTTCAAGGGGAAGTGGTTCGCGCGGCTGCTGATCCTTCTCCCCTGGGCGACACCGATCGCGCTCGGGACCATCGCCTGGCTGTGGATGCTGGACTCGCTGTTCAGCCCGATCGACTGGGTGCTGGCCCACCTGGGCATCATCGGCCAGGACGGGCACATGTACTGGCTGGGCCAGCCACACCTGGCGATGGCCTCGATCATCGGCGTGCAGGTCTGGCGCATGCTGCCGCTGGCGACGGTGATCCTCCTGGCGGGGATGACGGCGATCCCGCAGGAGATCAGAGAGGCCGCCGAGGTCGACGGCGCGGGGTTCTGGCGGCGCCTGTTCGGCATCGAGATCCCGCTGCTGCTGCCGATCACCAGCGTGGCGGTGCTGTTCGGGGTGGTGTTCACGTTCACCGACATGACGGTCGTGTACGTGCTGACCGGTGGCGGCCCGCAGAACTCCACCCAGGTCCTGGCCAGCTGGGCGTTCTACCAGGGGATCAACGGCGGCAGCCTCGGCCAGGGCGCGGCGGTGGCCGTGTTCATGTTCCCGGTCCTGGTGGGGCTCGCCGCGCTGATCCTGCGGCTCGCCTCGCGCGCGGAGGTGAGCTGAGATGGCCACCGCGACCGCCGCCACTGTGCGCCGGGTGGGCTCGCGGGTCGCCGTGTACGTCGTGGTCGGGGTCTTCGCGCTGTTCGCGTCCTTCCCGTTCCTGTGGGCCATCATCACGATGTTCAAGGCCGACCCGGACCTGTACACCGCGGGCAACAACCCGTTCCTCTACAACGACCCGCCAACGCTGGCGAACCTGCGGCTGCTGCTCGACCAGACGCCGTACCTGACGTTCGTCCGCAACAGCGTGGGGATCGGCGCCCTGGTCGTGGTGATCACGCTGGTGTTCAGCCTGCCCGCGGCCTACGCGCTGGCCCGGCTGACCGGGCGCTGGGGCGGCCGGCTCGGGATCGCGATCTTCCTGGTCTACCTGGTGCCGCCGACGCTGCTGTTCATCCCGCTGTCCCGCATGATCGCCTCGATGCACCTGCAGGACTCGTTCTGGGCGCTGGTGGTGGTCTACCCGACGTTCACGATCCCGCTGTCCACCTGGCTGCTGAACGGCTTCTTCAAGTCGGTCCCGCGCGACATCGAGGAGCAGGCCCAGGTCGACGGGTACAGCCGCCTGCAGGCGATCGTCCGGACGGTCCTCCCGCTGATCCTTCCGGGCATCTTCGCCGTGGTCGTGTTCACCTTCACGCTGACCATGCACGAGTTCATCTACGCGCTCGCCTTCGTCTCCACCTCCTCGCACATGACGATCAGCGTGGGCGTGCCGACGAACCTCGTGCGCGGCGACGTGTTCTTCTGGCAGTCCCTGATGGCCGCCGCGGTCATCGTGGCGCTGCCCGTCGCCCTGCTCTACAACCTCTTCCTCGACCGCTTCGTCCAGGGCTTCACCACCGGCGCCATCAAGGGCTGACCTTCGCCGCCCACGGCAAGGAAGCCAGGAAACCTCCGCCAAGTTCGCCCGAATTGCGGGGTCTTCATTCCGGCCTAACGTCGAATCTGGGAGTTGGCTGGATATGGAGAAGGTGGCGACGATGGAGGCGTTGGGTGTGATCTTCGCGATCCTCTTCGTCCTGTGGGTCCTCGGGGTAGAGCTCTGAGAACGTCTGCCCCTTCGAGGTAGACGGGCGCCAGGGGCGTTGGACCGGCCGGGTCCCTCCGGGCGGTTCTCAGGGTCACGTCTCGCTGACGTAGAAGCGGTTTCCGTCGAGGTCGACGAACGAGAACATCAGCGGTACGTCGGGCCAGTCGAGGAGTTCGCCGGCGTCCAGGCCGGCGGCTTCAACCGCGGCGTGCGCAGTGCGGGCGTCGTCGGTCTCCAGGCGGATTCCGGTGTCGATGCCAGTGGGCAGCTCGGGCCCGGTCTGGACCAATGAGACGGAGGTTTCGCCCGCCGCCAGGTTCATCTCGATCCAGCGGAAGCCGGGTCGCAGCTCGGCGTCCATCGACACCGTGAAGCCGAATTGCTGGAGCAGGGACATGGTGCGGTCCTGGTCGGTGACCGGCACTGCCACAGTTCGGACATTCTTGAACGTGTTCGTAGGCATGTAGCTCCAGACTGCACGGCGGCCGCGGACTAATCGGTGCGCTCGATGGATGGCTCCGTACTGACCGGGTCGTAGTAGTGCGCGTACTGCCAGACGCCGGCCTTGACCAGGTCCTCGTCGTCGAGGCGGGAGAGGCGGGCCGGGGCGAGCGGCGTCAGGTCGACCGGCGACGGCGTGCCGGTGATCGAGGCGGCCAGAGCCTCGCCGAGCGCCGGCGAGGAGGAGAAACCGGAACCGTTGCAGCCCGAGGCGACCCACAGCCCGGACACGTCCGGAACGGGACCGGCGAGGAAACGCCCGTCGGGAATCATCGTGAACATCCCGCCGCGGTGATCGGCCACGGCGAAGTCACCGACCGCCGGGATCTGTGCCTCGACGGCGCCCGCCATCCGCTGCAGCACGCCGAGGTCGAGCGGCATGTCGTCGGTGGTGAACCCCGCGCCCTGGGTGTACGGGTCGACCGGCAGGGGATCGGCCTCGAAGCCGCCGAGCATGAGACCGCCGCGTGACGGGCGCAGGTATACGGCCGCGTCCACGACCCGGACGATCGGGCCCGAGGGATCGACGTCCGGGGTCGGCTCGGTGATCAGTAACTGGTGGCGGACGGGCGCGATCGCGAGCCACGCACCGGCGAGTGCGGCCACCCGGCGCGTCCAGGCACCCGCGGCATCCACCAGCACCGTGGTCTCGATCCGCTCGGCGGTGGTCTGCACAGCCGCGATGCCGCCGTCCTGCAGTTCGACGCCGATGATCTCCTCGCGTTCCCGCAGCTGCGCGCCGTGGAGGCGGCACGCCGCGGCATACGCGTCGATCATGGACATCGGTTCCTCGATGTAGACGTCCTCGGGGCACCACCAGATCCGCTCGGACCCGTCGGCCCGGTACAGCGACGTGCGGGCCGGCACGTCGGCGGTCGGCAGGTCGAGGATCCGGGCCCCCCAGCCGCGGGAGACCTCGACCTCGTCCTCCAGGAGCGCCGCGTGCTCCGGCGTGCGCGCGACGGCGAGGCTGCCCGCCGCCCGCACCTCCAGTGGCACTCCGGCCCATTCGGCGAAGCCGGCCGCGCGCTGGATGCTGCGCCGCGCCAGCCTCGACCGGACCTCGTCCGCCTGGATCGACTTGAACAGCCCCGCCGCCCGGCCCGAGGCCTGCGACCCGGCGACGCCGCGCTCGACGATCACGACGTCCCGACCGAGTAGCGCGAGATGGAGGGCGGTGCTCAGCCCCAGCGCGCCGGCGCCGACCACAACCGCGTCTGCCTGCATGACCGCCTCCCGATGGATGACTCCGGCGCGATCCGCCGTTGAGCGTAGGGCCCTCGCGCGCCGGCGCCCAGACCGGCAGCAGCCAACCCACCGGGTTGCTGGCAGAGTGAGGGGGGCGGTTTCCGCCCGCACCGGCATCGGCCACGAGGAGACGAGCGGAGGACGCGATGCCCGACACCTGCACCCACCTCGAGCAAGCCGACCCGGAGGCACGCCCGTCCGCAGAGGGGTGCGAGGACTGCCTGCGCGTGGGCGGGCGCTGGGTCCACCTGCGGATGTGCCGCTACTGCGGCCACGTTGGCTGCTGCGACTCTTCGCCTGCCCGGCACGCCACCGCGCACAGCGCGGCGGCCCAGCATCCCCTGGTCTCCTCCTTCGAACCCGGTGAGGACTGGTGGTGGTGCTATGTCGATGAGGTGGGCTTCACCGTTCCCGACCTGCCGACGTTCTCCCACCCATGACCGACGTCGCTGATCCCGTCGCGACCCGGCCGGTGCTGCTGACGGTGGACGACGACCCGGCGGTCTCCCGGGCCGTCGCCCGGGACCTGCGCCGCAGGTACGGGGCCGACCACCGGGTGGTGCGCGCGGGGTCCGGAGCCGAGGCTCTGGAGGCATTGCGCGAGGTGAAGCTCCGCGGCGGCCGGGTGGCGGTGCTGCTCGCGGACTACCGGATGCCGGAGATGAGCGGGATCGAGTTCCTCGAGCAGGCGATGGACCTGTTCCCGCGGGCGCGGCGCGCGCTGCTGACCGCGTACGCGGACACCGATGCGGCGATCGCCGCGATCAACGAGGTCGACGTCGACCACTACCTGCTCAAGCCCTGGGAGCCGCCGGAGGAGAAGCTCTACCCGGTGGTGGACTCCATGCTCGAGGCCTACGCCCACGAGCCGGACGCCGAGGTGGGG
Organism: Actinomycetota bacterium; assembly: GCA_046734255.1. GTDB lineage: Bacteria > Actinomycetota > Actinomycetes > Actinomycetales > Kineosporiaceae > JBKPQU01. The sequence goes on along the minus strand of JBKPQU010000151.1, from coordinate 636 downwards.
GAGACCAAGGTGATCGGGCACCGCTGGTCGCCGCCGTCGTTCGAGGTGCGGGACTTCCTGGCCCGCAGCGCGGTGCCGTACCGCTGGTTCAACTCCGACGAGCCGGAGGGCGGCCGGTTGCTGCAGGCGGCCGGCCTGCGCGGCGACACGCTCCCGGTCGTCGTAACCCCGGACGGGTCCGTCCTGGTCGCGCCCTCCACCACGGAGGTGGCGGCCGCGGTGGGTCTGTCCACCATCCCGGCGACGGACTTCTACGACGTGATCGTGATCGGCGGCGGCCCGGCGGGGCTGGGCGCGGCGGTCTACGCCGCCTCGGAGGGACTCCGGACGCTGCTGGTCGAGCGGCAGGCCACCGGCGGCCAGGCCGGGCAGTCCTCGCGGATCGAGAATTACCTCGGCTTCCCCGACGGGGTGTCCGGAGGGCAGTTGACCGACCGCGCCCGCCGGCAGGCGGTGAAGTTCGGCGCCGAGATCCTCACCACCCAGGACGTCACCGGCCTCGCGGTCCGAGGCCCGGCCCGGGTGGTCCGCTTCGGCGACGGCCGGGAGGTCGCTGCGCACGCCGTGATCGTGGCCACCGGGGTGTCCTACCGGGAGCACGAGGGGCGAGGGGTGGCCGATCTGGTCGGTCGCGGC
>JBKPQU010000150.1:0-4518 GCA_046734255.1 Actinomycetota bacterium | reverse complement strand
AGCGGGACCTACGACCCGCACACCACCCCGCTCGATGTGGACGGGCAGGGGATTCCCTACGAGACCTACGCCTTCGGGGCCCAGGTCGCGACCGTCGAGGTCGACACCGAGCTCGGCACGGTGGCCGTCCTCGGGATCTTCGCGGCCCACGACGTCGGCCGGGCGATCAACCCGACCCAGGTCGAGGGCCAGATCCACGGCGGTATCGCCCAGGGGCTCGGGTTCGCGCTGATGGAGGCATACGTACCCGGCCGCACGGAGAACCTCCACGACTACCTGATCCCGACGGTGGGCGACATCCCGCCGATCGAGTGCTTCCTCGTCGAGGACGCCGAGCCGACCGGGCCCTATGGCGCGAAGGGCGTCGGCGAGCCCGCCCTCGTGCCGACCGCCCCCGCCATCCTCGGGGCTATCCGCGACGCCACTGGGGCGCGGATCACGGCGCTCCCGGCAACCCCGGAGCGCGTCCTCGCGGCGATGGCCGCCACGGCGGCGGCGCCCGCCCGCACCTGACGACGCATGGCACGCGCCTGCAATTCGATGACGGTCAGCGCGGTCGGGCGCGCGACGCGGGCGACCGTACGGTTCGGGGCACCGATACCCCATCACGTTCGCCCAGGCATGAATCCCAGCCCGCCGGAGGAGCCACCATGGACGCCCTGACCCTTCTGAAGCGCGACCACGACAAGGTGAAGAAGCTGCTGTCCGAGCTCGAGACGACGACGGAGCGCGGCGTCAAGACGCGCTCGGAGCTGTTCGCCACGATCAAGGGCGAGCTGACCATCCACGAGACGATCGAGGAGGAGATCTTCTACCCCGCGCTCCTCGAGAAGGCGAAGACCCACGACGTCACACTCGAGGGCTACGAGGAGCACCACGTCGTCGACCTGCTCATGGGCGAGCTCGAGGACCTCGACGTCGCCGACGAGACGTGGGGCGCCAAGGCCAAGGTCATGCAGGAGAACATCGAGCACCACATCGAGGAGGAAGAGGGCGAGATGTTCACGAAGACACGCCAGGTCTTCGACAAGCCCGAGCTCGAGGAGCTCGGCGAGCGGATGCAGGCGCGCAAGGAGTCGGCGTCGAAGGAGCTCGGCATTCCGATCGCAAGCCGCTGAGCCCGGCCTGCGCGGCGCGAACGCGCGCCGCACGGAGCCGCGCCGCACGAGGGCGCGCCGCACAGGGGCGCGCCGATCCGGCAGACTGCGGGCCATGCCGACCAAGGTGATTCTCGACGTCGACACGGGCACCGACGACGCCGTCGCGCTCATGACCGCGGCCCTGTCGCCCGACCTCGAGCTGGTCGGCGCGACGACCGTCAACGGCAACACGACGATCGACTACACGACGGAGAACACGCTCCGCGTCTTCGACTGGATCGGGATGCCGGAGGTCCCGGTCTATCGCGGCGTCGATCGTCCCCTCGTTCGCACCGACGTCAAGCGCGGCATGGCCACCCGGATCCACGGCGACCTGCTGGATCTGCCGCCGGTCTCGAACGGGGCCACGCTGCAGCCGGGAAACGCGGTCGACTGGCTGATCGAGACGTACCTCGCGTCGGACGGTGACGTCGTGCTCTGCCCGGTCGGACCGCTCACGAACATCGCGATGGCGATCGTGAAGGCGCCCGAGATCCTCGAGAAGATCCCGGAGATCGTGATCATGGGCGGCGCCCACGACCACGGGAACATCACCGCATCCGCCGAGTTCAACATCTGGCTGGATCCCGAGGCGGCGCGCATCGTCGTCAACTGCGGCCGCCCGATCCGGATGGTCCCGCTGGACGCGACGCACCGGGCGCTCGTCTCGACCGAGGACGCCGCGCGTCTGCGCGCCCTCGGCACGCCCGCGGGAGAGGCCGCGGCCCGCTTCGTCCTCCAGCGCATCGACGGCTACGACGCCACCCAGCAGATGCCCCGCCGCGGCGACGCACTCGCCGCGCCGGTCCACGACGCGCTCGCGGTCTGCGCGATCATCGACCCGACGATCCTCACCACCGACCACATCCCCGTCGACGTGGAGATCCACGCCGAGCTTTCCCTGGGTCGGACGGTCTGCGACTTCCGGTTCCGCAGCGGCAAGCCCGCCAACGTCCACTTCGCCATGGACGCCGACGAGCCGAAGTTCAACCGGATGTTGCTGGAGATCCTCGGCCGGACCGCCTGAGTCGGGGTCCCGGCGAGACGTGGCCCGGGGTCACTCGTCCGTCGAGGTGCCGCCGCCGCTGGGTTCCTTGCCCTTCGGCCAGTACAGCTCCTTCTTGACCTGCGCCTCGGGAAAGCCGCGGTCCAGGAGCGTCTGCTCGGCCGACAGGATCATGTCCGGGTTGCCGCAGATGTACGCGATGGTGTTGTCCGGGGTCAGGCCGAGCTCGTCCGCCACCGGCCCGACGATCGCCTCGACGCGGCCGGTCCTGCCCGTCCAGCCGGCGTTCTCCGGCGCGGTGGGCCGCGAGACGGTCGGGATGAACGTCACCGGATAGTCGCCCGAGGCCTGCCAGCCCTCGAGCAACTCGCGGTAGCCCAGGTCGCGCGCGTAGGAAACGCCGTTGAGGAAGACGGCCTTCCGCGGGGCGTTCTCGCGGAGCGTGCGCTTCATCATCGACACGAACGGCGCGTTGCCGGTGCCGGACGAGATGAACAGGTGCGTCCGGTCGTCGTCGGGCTCGAGCATGAACTTGCCCTTCGGGCCGATCATCCGCATCCGGTGGCCCACCGGGAGGCGCCACAGGAGCGGCGTGAACAGGCCGTTCTCGACCAGCCGCACGTACATCTCGTAGCCCTCGGTCGCTGCGACGCCCGGGTCGGAGGCGACGGAGTAGGGGCGCTGCACGATGCGGACGCCGGTCGGCATCTCGGGCGCCTCGACGAACACGCCGATCGTCATGTACTGGCCCGATTCGAACGGCGTCGCGTCGCCGTCGAACTTGACCCAGAACGTCGACAGGGACTCGGTGGCGTCCTCGCGGCGGGTCAGCGAGGCGTTGTACTGCGGCGCGTCGGGCAGGATGACGCGCTCGTCGAGTTCGAGCATCGCGGGGATGGTAGCCGCCGCTTCCCGCGTACACTACGGGCTCCCATGACCCAGATCGCAGAGCCTGCCTCCACCGAGCGCGCCCACAAGGCCGCCAAGCGCTACATCTACGCCTGGGGCGAGGGCGCGGCAGAGGGCAACGGGGGCATGAAGGACCTGCTCGGCGGCAAGGGCGCGGGCCTCGCCGAGATGACCCGCGCCGGCCTGCCGACGCCGCCGGGGTTCACGATCACGACCGCCGCCTGCAACGACTACTTCGCCGCGGGCGAGAAGCTGCCCGATGGCCTCTGGGACGACGTCCTCGATGCGCTGCACGACGTCGAGCGTCAGACCGGCAAGGGCTTCGGCGATCCGTCCAACCCGCTGCTCGTGAGCGTCCGCTCGGGCGCGAAGTTCTCGATGCCCGGGATGATGGACACGGTCCTCAACCTCGGCCTCAACGAGGCGACGCTCGAGGGGCTGATCAGGCTCACCGGCAACGAGCGCTTCGGCTGGGATGCCTACCGCCGCTTCATCCAGATGTTCGGCCGGATCGTCATGGACGTGAAGGCGGAGCGCTTCGACGAGCCGCTCGAGGAGCGCAAGCGCGCGCATGGCAAGGACGCCCGCGACACCGACCTGACGGTCGACGATCTGAAGGCCCTCGTCGAGGAGTTCAAGGGCGTCGTCAAGGCGGACACCGGGCGCGACTTCCCGACGGACCCGTACGAGCAGCTCGACCTCGCGATCAAGGCCGTCTTCGCGTCGTGGTTCGGCAAGCGCGCCAACGACTACCGCAACAGCCAGAAGATCGCCCACGACCTCGGCACGGCCGTCAACGTCGTGACGATGGTGTTCGGGAACATGGGCGACGACTCCGGGACCGGCGTCGCCTTCACCCGCAACCCGAACACGGGCGAGGACAAGCTCTTCGGCGAGTACCTGACCAACGCCCAGGGCGAGGACGTCGTGGCCGGCATCCGGACCGCGCCGAAGATCGCCCAGATGGCAACCGACATGCCCGAGGTCTACCAGGAGTTCCAGCGCATCGGCCAGCAGCTCGAGCGCCACTACCGCGACGTCCAGGACCTCGAGTTCACGATCGAGCGCGGCAAGCTCTACATGCTCCAGACCCGGTCGGCGAAGCGGACCGCGGCGGCCGCGGTGAAGATCGCGATCGACATGGTCAACGAGGGGGTCATCACCAAGCAGGAAGCCGTCGGGCGGATCGAGCCGGCCCAGGTCGATCAGCTCCTCCGGGCGACCTTCGACCAGAAGGCGCTCGCAGGCGCCACCAAGATCGTGAACGGCCTCAACGCCTCGCCCGGCGCGGCAGTCGGGCGAGCCGTCTTTGACGCCGACACGGCGGTCGAATGGGTCGATCGCGGCGAGAAGGTCATCCTTGTCCGCATTGAGACCTCGCCCGACGACTTCCACGGGATGGCGGTCAGCCAGGGCATCATCACCGCCCGCGGCGGGGCGACCTCCCACGCCGCCGTCGTCGCC
>JBKPQU010000149.1:0-6886 GCA_046734255.1 Actinomycetota bacterium | reverse complement strand
GGAGCCATGGTCGGGACGGTCGGCACCTTCAACCCCACCGCAGCGAGCGGCTTCACGCTCATGTCGTTCGTCGTAGCCGTGCTCGGCGGCCTGGGCAACATGTACGGCGCCCTCATCGGCGGCCTGGTGATCGGCCTCGTGGAGGCCTGGAGCGGGCAGTACCTGCCGGGCACCTGGGTCTACGCGCTGGCATTCCTCGTGCTGATCGTCGTCCTCGTCATCCGGCCGACCGGGCTCGCCGGCCGCGCCTACTACGCCATGCGGCAGGACGTGTGATGGCGACGTCCACGCGGGCGCCCCAGCGGGAGGCCGCGCCGGCTCGACGCCGCGATCAGGCGAGGCGCGCGTTCCCGTGGGCGCTGGGCGTGCTGGGCCTGCTGGCCGCGCTGGGGCTGCAGACCCAGCTGTACTCCGGCCAGGAGCGGACCGTCACGGCGATCTTCATGTTCGTCGCGCTGGCCGAGGCCTGGAACCTGATCGGCGGGTTCGCCGGGTACGCCTCCTTCGGCCAGGTCGCCTTCTTCGGGATCGGCGGGTACTACACCGCGGTGGCGATGAGCGTTTGGCACGCGGGGTTCTGGACGTCGCTGCTGCTCAGCGGCATCGTGGCGGCGCTGTTCGCGACCGTGATCGGCATACCGCTGCTGCGGCTGCGTGGCCACTACTTCGCGATCGCCACGCTCGGGGTGGCCGAGGGGATGCGCGAGGTGGTGACCAACCTGCCGGGCCTGACCGGCGGTGGCGCCGGCATCACCGTGCCGACCGTCGGCCCCGAGGCCACCACGCCCTACCTCGGCAACGACGGGTTCTACCTGCTGTTCCTCGGGCTGGCCGCGCTGTCCGTGCTGGTCGGCGGCCTGGTGTCGCGGAGCAGGTTCGGCTACGGCCTGCGGGCGATCCACCAGGACGAGGACGCCGCCGCGGCGATGGGCATCAACACCACCCGGCTCAAGGTGACGACGTTCGCGTTGTCGGGCTTCATCATCGGGTTGGTCGGCTCGAGCTACGCCTTCCAGCAGGTGACGATCTTCCCCGCGCGGCTGTTCGACGTGGACATCACCGTGCTGATGGTCGTGATGGTGGTGATCGGCGGCAGCGGCACCGTCCTGGGCCCGCTGCTCGGGGCGGTGATGCTGCAGTTCCTGTCGGAGTACCTGCGCCAGCACTTCACCAACCTGCACACCTTCATCCTCGCCGGGATCATCATGCTCGCCGTCCTGCTGCTTCCCCAGGGGGCGGTGAACTACGTGCGCGAGGCACGTCGCACCGGGGAGTACTCGTTGCTCAGCAACATCCGCAGGTACCGGCTGTGAACGCCGCACCGGTGCTGGAGACGCAGGGGCTGGGGCGGCGCTTCGGCGGGTTGCAAGCGGTCTCCGACGTCTCCTTCGCAGTCCCCGCGGGGGAGGTGCTGGGGATCATCGGCCCGAACGGGGCCGGCAAGACCACGGTCATCAACCTGGTGACCGGGCACCTGAAACCCACCACGGGAAGGGTCTTGATCGACGGGAAGGACATGACCGGTGCGCGGTCCTGGACGATCGCCCAGGCGGGGGTCGCGCGCACGTTCCAGATCGTCAAGCCGTTCCGCGGCATGTCGGTCCGGGAGAACGTCGCCGTCGGGATCCTCTACGGCCCTCATGGCACCAGGCTCATGTCCCAGGCGCTCAGGGCCGCGGACGGCGTCCTCGAGGAGGTCGGCCTGTCCGGTCTGGGCGAGCGCCCACCCGGAGAGCTGTCCGTCGCCGACGCGCGGCGGCTGGAGCTGGCCAGGGCGCTCGCGCTCCGACCGCGGCTGCTCCTGCTCGACGAGGTGATGGCGGGCCTGCGGCACGCCGAGATCGAGCCGAGCCTGCGGCTGATCCGCGCGCTCCAGGCCCGCGGGATCACGATCATCGTGGTGGAGCACGTGATGAAGGCGATCCTGGCCGTCTGCGACCGGGTCGTCGTCCTGCACCAGGGGCGGGTGCTGACCACCGGCGACCCGCGCCAGGTGGTGGCGGACCCCCGCGTGATCGAGGCGTACCTCGGCCATCGCTACGCCGAGCGCCGGGGGGAGCACCCCGATGCTTGAGGTCAGGCAGCTCAGCGCCGGCTACGGGCGCGTCCAGGTGCTCTGGGACGTCGACCTTCGGGTCGAGGACGGCGAGATCGTCGCGCTGGTCGGGTCGAACGGCGCGGGCAAGACGACGCTCCTGCGCGCCCTGACCGGCATCGCGGAGATCCGGTCCGGCTCCGTCGAGTTCCGCGGCGAGGCCCTGCGCGGGCGGTCGATCGAGGACATCGTCGGGCTGGGAGTCTCGCACGTCCCCGAGGGGCGGCGCCTGTTCGCCGGGCTGACCGTGCGGGACAACCTGCGCCTCGGTGGCTGGCGCACCCGCACCACCGACATCGACCGCGTGGTCGAGATCTTCCCCCAGCTCGGGGACCGGCTCAACCAGGTCGCGGGCAGCATGTCCGGCGGCGAGCAGCAGATGTGCGCGATCGCCCGCGGGCTGATGAGCCGCCCGCACCTCATGATGATCGACGAGCTGTCGCTCGGACTCGCGCCGGTGGTGATCGAAGAGATCGTCGCCCGTCTGCCGGGCATCGCGTCGTCCGGGACCTCGATCCTGCTCGTCGAGCAGGATGTCGACACAGCGTTGACGCTCGCCGGGCGGGCATACGTGCTGGAGACCGGACGTGTCGTGCTGTCCGGTCGCGCCGCCGACCTCCTGGCCGACCCACGGGTCCAGGAGAGCTACCTGGGGATCGGCTAGCGTCGCCCGGCCGACGGTGGGCGTGGCGTCAGACGATCCACGCGCCGGAGCGCATGAGCGTCCGGCCTGGGAGCTCGTCCACCTCCCGCCAGGCCTGGATGCGGTCGGGGCGAAGGACGAGGAAGACGTACCCGGCGCCCGCGGTCCGGGGGTCCCAGTCGGCCTGGGCGGCGAAGCCCTCGGCGAGCCGCTCCGGGGCATCGTCAACGGCGATCACGTCGTCGAGCAGGGCGTCGATCAGGACGACGTCGCGGGTCGGGCCGAGTCCGAGCCGGGCGGTTCGATGACGGGTGATGTTGCGCGCCGTCCGGGAGTCGGACTCCAGCGCGAGCACCACCCGGTCGTCGATCCACGCCAGCGACAACGGGACGACGTACGGCTGGAGCGAGCCGTCCTCGGACACCGACGCCGAGGAGACCCAGACGTCGACCACCGGCTGCCGGAGCTTGGCGAGCGTGTCCGCCACCCGCTCCGGTCCGCTCCTGGGGGGCGGACCGGCCACGGGAGGCTCCTGCTCGTCGGTCGGCACCCGGCTCAGGCCTCCTGGATGAGCCCGATCACGTTGCCGTCCGGGTCCTTCACCGAGGCGATCAGCTTGCCGCCGCCGACGTCCCGGACGTCCTGCTGGGCCTGCGCACCGGCGCCGAGCAGCGCCTCCAGGCTCTTCCGGATGTCGTCCACGTGCCAGTACGCGAGCGGGCCTGTCATCCCCTGCGCGTGGCCGTTCGGGTCGAGGCCGATGTCCTGGCCGTCGACGTTGAACCCGACGTAGTACGGCGCGTCCGCCACCGGTTGCCCGCCAAGCAGGCTGAACAACTCCTTCGCCCTGGCGAGGTCCCGCACCGGGTAGATGACCGTGTTGATCCCAGATGTCACGGAATGCTCCCTACGTGTGATGTCACATCGGCCGGACTTCGCCGGTCAGCGCTATGACACGACGCCTCGAGAGAATGTGACCCGATGGACGAACACGAGTGGCTGGCCGAGCAGTTCGAGTCACACCGTACCCATCTGCGCGCGGTCGCCTACCGGATGCTCGGCTCGCTGAGCGAGGCGGACGACGCCGTCCAGGAGTCGTGGATCCGGGTCAGCCGCGCCGGCAGCACCGGCGTGGAGAACCTCGGTGGGTGGCTGACCACGATCGTCGCCCGGGTGTGCCTGAACATGCTCCGCTCACGCGAGTCGCGGCGCGAGGAGCCGTTGGGGGAAGGCCCGCCCGACCGGATCGTGCACGGGGACGGTGGGATCGATCCCGAGCAAGAGGCGATCATGGCGGACTCGGTGGGCCCCGCGTTGCTCGTGGTGCTCGACACGCTGACGCCGGCCGAGCGGCTCGCGTTCGTGCTGCACGACCTCTTCGCCGTTCCCTTCGAGGAGATCGCCACCATCACGGGTCGCTCCCCGGCCGCGGTGCGGCAGCTGGCCAGCCGCGCACGCCGCCGGGTGCAGGGATCGGCCCCGGTGCCGGGCGATCCCGCCGTCCAGCGGCGGATCGTCGACGCCTTCCTGGCCGCCTCGCGCAGCGGTGACTTCGACGCCCTCCTGTCGCTGCTCGATCCGGACGTCGTGCTCGGCGCCGACAGCGCCGCCGTCCGGATCGGCGCGACCGAGGTCGTCCGGGGTGCGGCAGCCGTGGCGGGGACGTTCGCCGGCCGCGCCCGTGCAGCGCAGCCCGCGCTGATCGACGGCTCCGCCGGTCTCGTGTGGTCGCAGGGCGGGCGCCCTCGCGTCGTCTTCCGGTTCACCGTCGAGAGCGAGCGGATCGTCGGGATCGAGATGCTCGCCGACCCCGACCTCCTGGACCTGCTCGACCTGGAGATCGTGGGCGACTGAAGGGTGTCGGGTTTCGTGCTGCCGTCGTACCTCGCCGAGAGTGCGCGCACGGATCCGCAGCCGGAATTCCAGGCGTGGGTGCACGAGCTGCCGGGCACGGTGCGGGAGTTGGGCGAGCGGTGGTCCCTTCAGCTCGGAGATCCCTACCAGCCGGGCGGCGTGTGCTCGTGGGTCGCCCCTGCGCGCATGGCCGGAGGAGTCGACGTCGTGCTCAAGGTCAGCTGGCGGCACGAGGAGGCGGAGCACGAGGGCGAGGGGCTTCGGGCATGGGCGGGTCGGGGAGCAGTGCGGCTCTTCGACTCCCACACGTTCGGATCGACCAGCGCGCTGCTGCTGGAACGCTGCATGCCGGGCACCCCCTTGGGGCAGGCTCTGCCGGAGCCTGGGCAGGACACCGTGGTCGCGGTCATCCTGCAGCGGCTCTGGGAGGGACCGACGGACGGCTACTCGTTCCGGCCTCTCCATGCGATGTGCGACATCTGGGCCGATGATTTCGAGCGGCGCTACGACCCGTCCGCCGGAACGCTCGATCCGGGCCTCGCCCGCGAGGGGATGGATCTCCTGCGCGGCCTGCCCCGGGACGCCGGGCGGGAGGTGTTGCTCGCCACCGACCTCCACGCGGGCAACATCCTGGCGGCCGAGCGCGAGCCATGGTTGGCAATCGACCCCAAGCCGTTCGTCGGCGATCCCACCTACGACGCGGTGCAGCACATGCTCAACTGCGAGCGGAGGCTGGCCGGGGCGCCGGTGAGCCTCGCCCGACGGATGACCGACCTGCTCGGCCTCGACGCCGGACGCCTGCTCGCCTGGCTCTTCGCCCGATGCGTGCAGGAGTCGATCGACGATCCATCTCTCCGCGGTGTCGCAGCGCGCCTGGCCCCGCGCTGATCGGTTGCCGCGACAGGGCGTGGGGCGCGAGCATCGCCGGATGGCGGTCTACGTGCTCGTCCACGGTGCCTGGATGGGGGCTCACGGCTTCCACAAGGTGCGCCCGCTGCTGTGGCGGGAGGGCCACGGCGTGTTCACGCCCTGCCTGACCGGCGTCGGCGAGCGCTCGCACCTGGCCAGCCCCCAGGTGACGCTGACCACGCACATCCAGGACGTCGTGAACACCGTGCTCTACGAGGATCTCGACGACATCGTGCTGCTCGGCTTCTCCTACGGCGGCATCGTGGTCTCCGGCGCCCTGGCGCACATCGGCGATCGGGTGCGGCACCTGGTCTTCCTCGACGCCTTCATCCCGGACGACGGCGACACCGTGCTGCGCCAGTTCGGGCAGCAGCCCCCGGACCAGTGGGCGGTCGGCGCGACCCGGCAGGTCCCTCCGCTGCCCCGGCCGCTGGAGGACCCCGCCGAACAGGTGTGGTCGGACGTCCGGCGCTCTCCCCAGCCGATCGGCACGTTCCTGGAGCCGGTCCGCCTTGCCCGCCCGCTGGAGGACCACCCGTTCCCCCGCACGTACATCAAGGCGACCGCGGACCCGAACGAGGCGCCGGACTCGGCGTTCTGGCGTGCGGCCGAGCGCGCCCGCACGTCACCGGCGTGGGAGTACCACGAGATCGCCACGCACCACCTGGTCCCGCTGTCCCGGCCGCAGGAGCTGGCCGCGATCCTGCTCGCCTGTGGCTGACCTCGCCGGGTCGATATCGTCGGGCGATGGGCAACGTGGATCCTCGGGTCGACGCGTACATCGACGCGCTGCCGGAGTGGCAGCAGGACATCTGCCGGCGGGTGCGAGAGCTCGTCCATGCGGCGGATCCCGAGGTCACCGAGACCATCAAGCGGACCCGCCAGCCCTACTTCGTCCTGGACGGGAACATCTGCGCGCTGCTGGCCGCAAAGACCCATGTGAACGTGTTCCTGTACGACGGCGCGATCGTCCCCGACCCCGAGGGCATCATCACCGGCGGCCACGACAACAAGACCGCCCGAACGGTCGCCGTCCGCCAGGGCGAAGAGATCAACGCTCCGGCTCTGACCGCGATGTTCAAGCAGATCATCGCCAACAACCGTGCCGGCGGCTGGCGCAAGCTCAAGGGGCAGACGTGAGGGACCCGGACCGGCGCTGAGCTCGGAACCGGCTTGGCGGGCCGGGCGTTGAACGGGAGACTCCAACCGTTCCTCAGCTGGTGCACCGCGGGTATCCGTACCGGCTCGACCCTGAGATCGGGTGTGGCGTGGACAGCAAGGGCTTCCGGGTGGCGAGTGTTCTTGCCGCCGGCGTCGTGGCCGTCCTTGCCCTGTTTGTCCCGCCGACCAATGCCGTCGCCGCGACGACCCCCTACAGCGACGGG
>JBKPQU010000148.1:0-4993 GCA_046734255.1 Actinomycetota bacterium | reverse complement strand
GCCCAACTGGGAAAGGTAGAGCGGCAGCAGCGCGATCGCGCCGGCGTCACGTGCGAGCTGGACCTGTCTCGCGGACATCGCCAGCATGCCCTCGAAGTCCCACACGAGGGCGTTGGCGCCCGCGGCCACCGAACCCCACCGCAGGACATCCTCCGCGGGGATGTCGGCGAGCGCTGCCGCTGCTCGCCGCAACGTCGGGGCAGCGGCGGCGCGCCCGTCGGTGATCAGCAGGGCGAGGCCGTCGAGGAACATGTCCAGGGGACGCGGAGTACCCGCTGGCGGAGGGAGGGCCTGGGAGCGGCGGCAGATTTCCACGAGGACGCCCGTGCCGGCGAGATGCCCCGCCATGCCCGCCGCGCGCCAGGCGGTCAGGTAGGTCTCGCGCGCGAGCTCTAGGTCGAACGGTTCGAGCCTCCTGGCGGCCTTGAGGAGCAGTGGCGGTGCGTCGCTGTCCAGGCCCGAGGCGAAGGCGACGTGGCCGCGCAGTAGGTCGACCCGGGTGCTCTGGAACTCATCCAGGGGACCGGCCTCCGCCGTTGCCAGCAGTTGCAGGGCCTTGCCGAACGCGCCGGCCTGCATGCTGGCCTGCGCCGCGGCCAGGATGCGTTCGGCGTGCCGCGCCGGATCTGCGGTCAGCAGCACCGATCGCTCGAGGAAGGCGGCAGCCGCGGCCAGCCCGCCGCGGGCCTGCGCCCGTCCGGCGGAGCGTTCGAGCTCCGCGGCGATCTCTTCGTCCGGCCCAGCTGCGGCCTGGGCCCGGTGCCAGGCCCGGCGATCGGGATCGGCTTGCGGATCGGTCACCTCCGCAAGCGCCGCGTGCATCCGGTGTCTTTCGGCGACCGACGCCGACCGGTAGGCCGCCGAGCGCGCCAGTGGATGCCGGAACCGGACCTGAGCGCCGAACTCGACCAGCCCGGCCTCCTCCGCCGGCGCTCCGGCCTGGACCGGGATGCCCAGCCGCCCTGCTGCCCGCCAGACGAGCGAGCGGTCACCGGTCGGATCGGCTGCCGCCAGCTGCACCAGGCGCCGGGTCTGGTCTGGCAGGGTGCCTATTTGGCGGGCGAAGCTGTCCTCGATCCGCCCGGTCAGCGGCGCGGCGCCGGGCAGCCCGAACCCGCCCGCCAGCTCCGCGGGAGTGAGCCCGCGCGGCAGTTCCAGCAGTGCCAGGGGGTTGCCGCGGGTCTCGGCCACGATCAGCTCGCGGACCTGCTCATCCAGCGGCCCGGTTAGCGCAGAGTCCAGCAGCGCCCGCGCGTCATCATCCCGCATCCCCTCGACTACGAGTTCTGGCAGCCCGGCCAGTTCCGCGCCTGGTTCGCGGGCGGCGAATACCAGCCCGACCGGGTCGGCCCCCAGGCGGCGCGCCACGAACCCCAGCGCCTGTGCCGATGCCTGATCCAGCCACTGCTCGTCGTCGATTAGGCCGATCAGCGGGCGTTCCCCGGCTACCTCCGCCAGCAGGCTCAGCACCGCCAGACCCACAAAGAACCGGTCCGGTGGCGGCCCCGCGCTGAGGCCGAACGCCGTCCGCAACGCGTCCCGCTGCGGCACCGGCACCCCGCCAATGTGGTCGAGCATCGGCGCGCACAGCTGATGCAGCCCCGCGAACGCGAGCTCCATCTCCGACTGCACACCCACCACGCGCGCCAACCGGCACCCAAAGCCCGACGCTCGCCCCGCCAGGTGCTCCAGCAGCACGGACTTGCCCACTCCCGGGTCCCCGCGCACCACGAGGACCCGGCTCTCTCCGGCCTGGACCACGTCGATCAGCTGGTCCAGCGCGTCGCGTTCGCTGAGCCGATCCATGATCCCCGTCGCGCTGCCCGGCCGCCTGGAATCCGTGGTCATCGGCTCGGCTCTACGCCGTGTCCTGGTCGCCCCGGTGGGCTTGAGCGGTTACCCGGCCTCCCGGTCACGAAGCCACGTTAGCTGGCCGTGAACGTAGACCAGGGTGACGGCCAGGGAGTCACGGGCGCGACGTGCCCGCCCGACGAGCGATCGTGAGGCAGCACCACTTGTGAAAGGGGATCCTCATGACGTCCGTGGCATCGAACGAATCTGCGAATGAGCACCCCGGAGACACGGCCAACGGTGGGATGTCCCGGCGCAGCGTGATCCGCGCGACCGGCGCGGGTGCGTTGGCGCTCGGCCTGTGCGCTGCGGCGCCGGCGGCCAGCGCGGCCACCCAGAGCGGACTCGGCTCAATCACCGGGGCATCGCATGTCCCGACCGGGTTCTGGCGGACGTTCACCAGCCGGTACGTCCGCACCGGCGACCTGGTCCAGCACGCTGTTATTGGCGGCGAAGGGCCGCCGCTGCTGCTGGTACACGGCTGGCCCCAGACCTGGTTTGCCTGGCGGTTGGTGATGCCCACGCTGGCCCGGAATTTCCAGGTCATCGCGGTCGACCAGCGCGGCCGTGGGCTGACCAGCAAACCCGCGGACGGTTACGACACGGGCACCCTGGCAGGCGACCTTGCCGCCCTGATGGACGCGCTGGGCCACCAGAAGTTCGCCGTGGTCGGCCACGACACCGGCATGGACATCACCTACGCGCTGGCCGCGGATCACCCGGACCGCGTCGAGGCCCTGGCCGTCGCCGAGGCAGTCCTGCCAGGCGTGCAGCAATCACCACCCCTGTTTCTGCCCTCGGCGACCAACGAGCACCTGTTCCACCTCACCTTCAACCGGCTCCCCACGATGAACGAACAGCTCGTCCAGGGCCGGGAAGAGATCTACTTCGGCTACATCTTCGACATCGAGGCCGGGACCAAGAAGCTGCCCCGCTACGCCGTCAGGACCTACATCAACAACCTCGCCTCCGTCCCCGGAGCGCTGCGTGGCAGCTTCGGGTTCTACCGCGCGTGGGACCCCACCACCGCGCAGAACGCCCAGCGCGCGACCCGGAAGCTGACCATTCCGGTGCTGGCGGTCGGCGGGGCGGAAAGCATAGGCAAGGGAGCCGGGGACGCGATGCTGCTCGCCGCGGACAACGTGCAGACCGTGGTCATCCCCGGCGCCGGCCACTGGGTCGCCGAGCAGGCGCCCGAGCAGATGCTGGCCGCGCTGACCGCGTTCCTGGCCCCATACCGGGCCGCGCACGATGCCCAGCCGCAGTCTGCCGGCGTCTAGCCCTTCTTCCTGGACTGTGAAAGGGGATCCTGATGAGCGCATCGTTCACCCGGCTGGTCATCCCGAAGGGCCCTGGCTCGGTCTCCAGGGCGCCGAACCTGCCGGCCGGGTTCACCGAGACGTTCAAGAGCGTGTACGTCGACATCGGTGAGCTGCGCCTGCACGCGGTCATCGGTGGCGACGGGCCACCGCTGCTGCTGGTACACGGCTGGCCCGAGACCTGGTACGCCTGGCGCCTGCTGATGCCGGCCCTGGCCCGCGACTTCCGCGTCATCGCGGTCGACCAGCGGGGCATCGGGCTGTCCGACATACCGGCGGACGGATACGACACCGGCACCCTGGCCGGCGACATGGTCAAGCTGATGAACGCACTCGGCCACCCGCGGTTCGCCCTGGCCGGCCACGACACCGGCATGCCGATCAGCTACGCCCTAGCCGCCGACCATCCGGACCGGGTCGACCGCATGGCCGTCGCCGAGGCTCCACCCCCGGGCGTGCCTCCAATACCGCTCATGTGGCGTCCCGCGCCGGCCAACGAGCGCGCGTTCCACCTCATGTTCAACCATCTCCCCACGATGAACCACCAGCTCATCCAGGGACGGGAAGACATCTACTTCGGCTTCGAGTTCGACATCCAGGCTGGGTCGAGCAAGCTACCCGGCGACCTCGTCCGGTACTACGTCGACATCCTGACCTCCCGCCGCGATGCTCTGCGCGGCAGCCTGGGCTGGTACCGCGCGCTGGATGCCACCATCGCCCAGAATCAGCGGCGCGTGATGCGCAAGCTGACCCTGCCCGTGCTGGCCATCGGCGGGGAGCAAAGCCTTGGAACTAGGCCCGCGGACGCGATGATGAACGCCGCGGAGAATGTGCAGGGCCTGGTCATTCCCGGCTGCGGCCACTGGATCATGGAGCAGGCGCCTGATGCGATGCTGGCCGCGCTTACCGGGTTCCTGGCCCCCTACCGGGCGGCCTAGGGGAGTTGGCCATGACTTAGGGTTCCAGATCCGGCCGGCCGCGCCGGCGGCAGCCGGCGCCTTGAAGGGGTTCGATCTGATACTCCAGCGAGCCTTCGAGGATGTAGATGATCTCTTCGCCTGGATGCGTGTGCTTGACCATCCGCGCCTCCGGGCCGATCTCGACCCGCGACGGGACGACCTCACGTCCGGGGACGCTGAGATCCTGCCGCTCCAAATCGGTACGCCGGAGTTTCGGCGTCTGCTACAACGCCCCACCACTCGAGCCGCAGCCCGGGTCTTCCGTCGGACTCCTCGCAGCCCCCTCGGGTCGTGTGCCGAGATGACGCTCGATGTCACGCTTGGAGGAAGGCCAACAGGTCGGCGTTGATGGTCTCCGCCTGTGTGGTGGGCATGCCGTGCGGGAACCCGCTGTACGTCTTCAGCGTCCCGTTCTTGAGAAGCTTGGCCGTCAGGGGCCCGGAATCGGCGTACGGAACGATCTGGTCGTCATCGCCGTGCATCACGAGCACGGGCACAGAGATCTTCTTCAGATCGTCGGTGAAATCGGTCTGCGAGAAGGCGACGATGCCGTCGTAATGAGCCTTCGCACCGCCCATCATGCCCTGGCGCCACCAGTTCCCGATGACCGGCTCCGATGCTTCCACGCCTGGCCGGTTGAAGCCGTAGAACGGTCCGGCCGCCAGGTCGCGATAGAACTGCGAGCGACCGGTTGCCACCTGGACCTGGAACCCGTCGAAGACCTCCTTGGGAAGTCCACCCGGATTGGCCTCGGTCTGCACCATCAGTGGCGGCACGGCGCTGATCAACACAGCCTTCGCCACTCGGTTTTCGCCGTGCCGGGCCAGATAGTGCACCACCTCTCCGCCACCGGTCGAATGGCCG
>JBKPQU010000147.1:0-2314 GCA_046734255.1 Actinomycetota bacterium | reverse complement strand
CACCGCCGGGTTGGTCACGACCACCGGCTCGTAGGACCCCATCGCCAGCTGCGGGTGCCGCGAGCGGGCATCGAGCATGCGCCGCACCCAGTGCAGGAACGAGCCGGGGTTCCGACGCTGCGCCTCCACGTTCACCGCCTGGTACCCGTACACCGGGTCCATGATCGGCGGGAGGTACAACTGCTCGAAGTCCGACGCCGAGAACCCGGCGTTGCGGTCGGGCGTCCACTGCATCGGCGTGCGCACCCCGTCACGGTCGCCGAGGAAGATGTTGTCGCCCATCCCGATCTCGTCGCCGTAGTACAGGACCGGGCTGCCGGGCAGCGACAGCAGCAGCGCGTGGAACAGCTCCATCAGCGGCCGGTTGTTGTCGAGCAGCGGCGCCAGCCGCCGCCCGATCCCCGTGTTGCGCCGCATCTTCGGGTCCCGGGCGTACTCGGCGTACATCTCGTCGCGCTCGATGTCGGTGACCATCTCCAGCGTCAGCTCGTCGTGGTTCCGGAGGAAGAGCCCCCATTGGCAGCCGGGCGGGATCGCCGGCATCTCGGCGAGGATGCGCTCGATGGGCTCCCGGTCGCCCCGCTTGGCCGCCAGGTACATGCGCGGCATCAGCGGGAAGTTGAAGCACATGTGGCACTCATCGCCGTCGCCGAAGTAGGGCAGCACGTCGCTCGGCCACTGGTTGGCCTCGGCCAGCAGCACCTTGCCGGGGTGGCTGGTGTCGACCTCCCGCCGCAGCCGCTTCAGGAACTCGTGCGTCTCCGGCAGGTTCTCCCCGTTCGTGCCGTCGCGCTCGTACAGGTAGGGGACGGCGTCGAGGCGGAAGCCGTCGAGGCCGATGTCCAGCCAGAAGCGCACCACGTCGAGCACCGCTGCCCGCACTTCGGGATTGTCGTAGTTGAGGTCGGGCTGGTGACTGAAGAAGCGGTGCCAGAAGTACTGCTGGCGCGCCGGGTCCCAGCTCCAGTTCGACGCCTCCGTGTCGTGGAAGATGATCCGGGCCTCGCCCCAGCGCAGGTCGTCGTCGCTCCACATGTACCAGTCGGCCTTCGCGCTGTCGCGGCCCTGGCGGCTCTCCTGGAACCACGGGTGCTGGTCGCTGGTGTGGTTCAGCACGAGGTCGGCCACCACCCGCAGGCCCCGGACGTGGGCCTCCTCGATCAGCTCGACGGCGTCGGCCAGCACGCCGTAGGCGGGCAGGATCGTGAAGAAGTCGGAGATGTCGTAGCCGCCGTCGCGCAGCGGTGACTGGTAGAAGGGCAGGAGCCAGAGGCAGTCGATCCCCAGCCACTCCAAGTAGTCGAGCCGGCTGGTGAGTCCTCGCAGGTCACCCTGACCGTCGCCGTTGCCGTCGTGGAACCCGCGCACGAAGACCTCGTAGAAGACGGCCTGCTGGTACCACCTGGCGTCGCCCGGGTCGGGGTGCATCGTGCCTTGGTTAGCATGCCGAACCCCTCCCGCGCCCGACCACGCGCCGTGGTGAGAACGTCATGGAATCACAACAATCCGGACGTCGGACCGCAACCGCCGCCCGACAGCCTTTCGCCCAGGTGGTGGGGATCGACCCACGAAGGGACTCACGTGCTCGACATCACGATCCGGCGGCCGGCGACCGCTTCGGCCGTCTGTCGCCTCGATGGCGACCTGACCACCGACGAGGCCACGGGCGTCCGAGCCATCACCTCCTGGCTCCGTGACACCGGCACCGTCGTGATCGATCTGCGGGGAGTGGCCCGCTTCGATCGCCCCGGCGTTGCCGCACTGATCGGCGTCCTTCGCCGCATCCGTACCTCGGCTGACCACGTCGCCCTCGCGGTGACGTTGCCGTCGATGGTGCGTTTCCTCCGGTCCGAAGGTCTGGATCGACTGTTCCCCATCGAACCAGCCCCTGAGGAGCTTGTCGGTTCCGCAGCATGAGCAAACGGGGCGGTCACGACCTCGTCATCGTGGCGAACCGCCTCCCGATTCAGCGGGCACACGACGGCAGCGACGGCTGGGAGACCAGTCCCGGTGGTCTGGTCCGCGCCATGCTCTCCGTCCTGCACCATCGTCGGGGCGCGTGGGTCGGCTGGACCGGCACCGCCGGCGACGCCCCCGAACCGTTCGACCGTGACGGCGTCCGGCTCGTGCCGGTGGCCCTGTCCGAGACCGACGTCTTCGAGTTCTACGACGGCTTCTCCAACGAAACGCTGTGGCCCCTCTACCACGACGCCATCCGGTCCTCGACGTTCGAGTCGTCGTGGTGGGAGAGCTATGTGCGGGTCAACGAGCACTTCGCCGCGGCCGCCGCCGCCGAGGCGGCCGAGGG
The DNA here is from genome assembly GCA_046734255.1 of Actinomycetota bacterium. Lineage (GTDB taxonomy): Bacteria > Actinomycetota > Actinomycetes > Actinomycetales > Kineosporiaceae > JBKPQU01. Next base: position 6 of record JBKPQU010000147.1, on the reverse strand, counting down.
TGCGGT
>JBKPQU010000146.1:0-7660 GCA_046734255.1 Actinomycetota bacterium | reverse complement strand
GCCCGCCTCGACCCACCAGAGCACGGTGTACGCCTCGCGCATGGGCACGAACCACTCCCGGCGCCGGCGCATCACGGCGGCGTGCTCGCCGCCGAAGACGAAGGCCGCCAGCGCGGCCGGCGACTCCCACACCGACATGTTGACGATCAGCCTGTCGTCGCCGAACGCGCGCACCGCCGTCGCGTCGCCGTCCTCGGTCTGCAGCCGCCAGACGAACCCGTCTGCGGCGTCGGCGAGCGCGTTCACCGGAGCCAGCGCCGCGACGAAGTCCGCCAGCCGGGCGGAGCCCAGCGGCTCGGCCGGCAGCGCGATGTTCAGCTGTGCCACGTGCCACGCGGTCATGGACGGACGCTACCGCCAGAGCTCAATGGCCGCGGGCAACCCAGGCGTCGTAGTCGGCGGCCTGGGCGGCGATCGTGGTCTCCTCGCCGTGGCCGGTCATCACCCGGGTGTCGGGGGGCAGCGTGAGCAGCCGGGTCCCAGCCAGACGTTGTTGTCGACGTCGAAGTCATGGCCGTCGAGCGAGAACAGCCCGCTGGTGACGATCCGCTCCACCCGGGCGCGCCCAGGAGTCACAGCACCACCACCGAGCGGAGCACGTCGCCGTGGTGCATCTGCGCGAAGGCGGACTCGACGTCGCCGAGGCCGATCGTGCCCGTGACGAACCGCTCCAGCGGCAGCCGGCCCTGCAGGTGGAGGTCGACCAGCGTCGGGAAGTCCCGGGACGGCAGGCAGTCGCCGTACCAGGAGGACTTCAGGCTGCCGCCGCGGCCGAAGACGTCCAGCAGCGGGAGGTCCAGGCGCATCGTCGGGTCCGGGACGCCGACGAGCACGACGGTGCCGGCGAGGTCCCGGGCATAGAACGCCTGCTGGTAGGTCTCCGGCCGGCCGACGGCGTCGATCACCACATCGGCGCCGAACCCGCCGGTGAGCTCCTGGATCGCCGCCACCGGATCGGTGCCGCGGGCGTTCACCGTGTGGGTGGCGCCGAAGTCCTTGGCCCACTCCAGCTTCCGGTCGTCGACGTCCACCGCGATGATCGTGCGCGCGCCGACCAGTCGAGCGCCGGCGATCGCCGCGTCGCCGACGCCGCCGCAGCCGATCACGGCGACGGTGTCGTCCCGGCCGACGTTGCCGGTGTTCACCGCGGCGCCGAGGCCGGCCATCACCCCGCAGCCGAGCAGGCCGGCCACCTGTGGTGCCACCCGCGGGTCCACCTTGGTGCACTGCCCGGAGTGGACCAGCGTCTTCTCCGCGAACGCCCCGATTCCCAGCGCCGCACTCAGGGGGCGCCCGTCGGCCAGCGTCATCGGCTGCGCGGCGTTGTAGGTGCTGAAGCAGTACCACGGCCGCCCGCGCAGGCAGGCCCGGCATTTCCCGCAGACCGCGCGCCAGTTGAGGATGACGTAGTCGCCGACGGCGAGCCCGGTGACCTCCGGGCCGATCGCGTCGACCACGCCGGCGGCCTCGTGCCCGAGCAGGAACGGGAAGGAGTCGTTGATCGCCCCTTCCCGGTAGTGCAGGTCGGTGTGGCAGACGCCGCAGGCCTGGACCCGGACCACCGTCTCGCCCGGGCCGGGGTCGGGGACGACGATGGTCTCGACGGTCACGGGCGCGCCTTTGGCGCCCGCCACCACTCCGTTGACCCGCTCGGACATCTGCCACCCCTCCTTGCGTGCGGGTGTGGCGCGCAGAAATACCGGACGGCGTCCGCGCGCCGCCCGGCAGGACCCCGGGCGTGGATGCGACCCTATCGATCAAATATCGATCAAACAGCATCCGGGGACCGGCGGGTTTTCGCCTGACGGTCGCGGGATCTGTGCCCGACCGCCGCGACGCGAACCCGTGAACCGTCCCACGGCTTGGTCCGGCGGTGATCCGTAGGGCACAATGAGCCCGCGGATCAACGCCGCGCAGTCGTGGACGCCGGTGAACCGGTGACCGATGAGGTCGTAGGGGAAGACGCACCTCAGACGGTCCGAGGAGGTTCAGATGTCCGGTGCCCTGACGCGCGGCGTGCTGTTCGTGCATTCCGCGCCGCGAGCACTGTGCCCACACATCGAGTGGGCCGCTGGCGGCGTGGTCGGCATTCGCCTGTCCCTTGAGTGGATCGACCAGCCTGCCTCGCCGGGCACGCTGCGGACCGAGTTCTCGTGGCAGGGTGCGCAGGGGACCGGCGCCCGCCTCGCCTCGGCGCTGCGCGGCTGGGCGCACCTGCGCTACGAGGTGACCGAGGAGCCGAGCCCCGGCGTCGACGGCGGGCGGTGGAGCCACACGCCCGAGCTCGGCATCTTCCACGCGGTCACCGACGTCCACGGCAACGTCGTCGTCCCGGAGGACCGGATCCGGGCCGCGCTGGAGACCGGCCGTGAGGACCCCCCGGGGATGGCGGCGGAGCTCGACCTCGCGCTGGGCCGTGCGTGGGACGAGGAGCTGGAGCCCTTCCGCTACGCCGGCGACGGCGCACCGGTTCGCTGGCTGCACCGGGTCGGCTAGAACGGCGATCCGCGGCTGCCGACCCGGCGCCCAACGGTCACTGCGCCCGGCCCGATGAGCACGGTGTCACACCGTGCGCACCGGAAGAGCACGGTGTCACGCCGTGCGCATCCGGGATGCACGTGACGCCGCGCAGTCCGAGGGCACCTTTGACCGGCAGCGGCCTCAGAGGGGGATGTTGCCGTGCTGGCCGCGGCATGGCGGGGCGTCGGCGATGGCGCGGGCGATCGCGCCGCGGGTGACGGCGGGCTCGATGACCTCGTCGACGACGCCGATCTCCATCGCCCGGTTCAGGCCACCGCCCAGCCGCTCGTGCTCCTCCGCGAGCTCCGCCTCGACGCTCAGCCGCAGCTCCGGCGGGACCTCGGCCAGCCGCCGCCGGTGCAGGATCCGCACGGCGGCGACGGCGCCCATCACGGCGACCTCGGCGCTCGGCCAGGCGAGCACCCGGGTCGCACCGAGCGCCCGGGAGTTCATCGCGATGTACGCCCCGCCGATGGCCTTGCGGGTCACCAGCGTCACCCGCGGCACGGAGGCCTCGGCGAAGGCGTGCAGGAGCTTCGCGCCGCGGCGCACCACGCCGTCCCACTCCTGCCCGACTCCCGGCAGGTAGCCGGGGGTGTCGGTGAGTACCAGCAGCGGTACGCCGAACGCGTCGCACATCCGCACGAACCGCGCCGCCTTCTCGGCCGACACCGAGTCCAGGCAGCCGCCGAGGCGCAGCGGGTTGTTCGCGATCACGCCCACGGTTCCGCCGCCGAGCCGGCCGAGCGCGGTGACGATGTTCGGTGCCCACCGGGGGTGCAGCTCCAGCGGCTCGTCGTCCAGCAGGTCGGCGATGATCGGGTGCACGTCGTAGGCGCGATTCGAGGAGTCCGGCAGGTGCACCGACGCGTCGCGTTCCACGATCCCGTCGGGGTTCACCCGGCCGTGGTCGCCGAGCAGGGTGACCACCCGGCGCCCCTGCTGGTAGGCCTCCTCGGTGGTCGAGGTGACCACGTGGACGACGCCGGAACGCCGGCCGTGCGGTTCCGGGCCGCCCAGCCGCAGCGCGTCCACGTGCTCGCCGGTGACCGAGCGGACGACGTCCGGGCCGGTGACGAACACCCGCCCCTCCGGCCCGAGCACCACGATGTCGGTCAGTGCCGGGCCGTACGCCGCCCCGCCGGCCGCCGCCCCGATCACCACGGAGATCTGCGGGATCCGCCCGGACGCCCGGGTCATGATGGCGAACACCTGCCCGACCGCGTGCAGCGACACCACGCCCTCACGCAGGCGGGCGCCGCCGGAGTGCCACAGGCCGATCACGGGGATGCCGTCGGCCAGCGCACGCTCGTACGCGGTGAGGATGACCTCGCAGCCCGCCTCGCCCATCGCCCCGCCCTGCACCGTCGCGTCGGAGGCGAAGGCCACGGCGGGACGGCCCGCCACGGCTCCGGTGGCGGCGAGCATGCCCGAGTCGTCCCGTGGCGTGATCGTGCTGACCGAGCCTGGGTCGAAGAAGGCATCCAGCCGAAGCATCGGGTCCCGCGGGTCGACCTCGGGCGCGGCCGATCCGGCGGCCGAATCGGATGCGACGACCGGGACGGCGTCCGGCGCCTGCTGCGAGGTTCCGGCGGTCACGACGCGCTCCGGAACGCCACGGCCACGTTGTGGCCGCCGAAGCCGAAGGAGTTGTTCAGCGCCACCAGGTCGCCGTCGCCCAGGGGTCGCGGGTCCTTGCGGACCACGTCGATCGTCACGCCGGGATCGAGGTCGTCCAGGTTGATCGTGGGCGGCGCCGTGCGGTGGTGCAGGGCGAGGATCGTGAAGATGCCCTCGATGGCTCCGGCGGCGCCGAGCATGTGCCCGGTCATCGACTTGGTCGCCGAGACCGTGACGTGCTCGACGTCCTTGCCGAGCACCGCCTCGATCGCCTGGACCTCGGCCACGTCACCCACCGGGGTGGAGGTGGCGTGCGCGTTGATGTGCACGAGGTCGGCGACGGACAGGCCGCCGCCCTCCAGGGCGAGCCGCATCGCCCGGGCCGCCCCCGTCCCCTCAGGGTCGGGCGCGGCGATGTGGTGGGCGTCGGAGGTCAGCCCGGCGGACACCAGCTCGGCGTAGATCCGCGCCCCGCGGGCGCGGGCGTACTCCTCGGCCTCCAGCACGACGACCGCCGCGCCCTCACCGAGGACGAAGCCGTCGCGCGCGGTGTCGTAGGGACGGGAGGCGAGAGGCGGTGCGTCATTGCGCGTCGACAGCGCCTGCATCGCCGCGAATCCGGCGATCGGCAGCGGGTGGATCGCCGCCTCCGTGCCCCCGGCGGCCACCACATCGGCCCGGCCGGAGCGAATCATGTCCGCGGCGTACGCCATCGCCTCGGCGCCCGAGGCGCAGGCGGAGACCGGGGTGTGGGCGCCGGCCCGGGCGCCGAGCTCCAGCTCGACAGCGGCGGTGGGCCCGTTGGGCATCAACATCGGGACGGTGAGCGGGAAGATCCGCCGCGGGCCCTTCTCCTTCAACAGGTCGTAGGCGTTGAGCAGCGTCCACACGCCGCCGATGCCGGAGGCAACCACGACGCCCAGGCGCTCCGGGTCGACCTCGGGGGTGCCGGCGTCGGACCACGCCTCGCGGGTGGCGATCAGGGCGTACTGCCCGGAGGGATCGAGCCGGCGGGCCTCCACCCTGGCCAGCTGCTCGCTCGGCGGTACCGCGACCTCCGCGGCGAACGTGACCGGCAGCTCGTACTTCGCGACCCAGTCGTGTTCGAGGGTGCGGGCGCCCGAGCGCCCGGCGAGCACGCCGGCCCAGGTGCTCGGCATGTCACCCCCCAGGGGGGTGGTGGCACCGATCCCGGTGACGACGACCCTGCGTCGGGGCTGGTTGGCCATGGCTGGTTGCTCCTTGTGCAGTGCGGCCCGTGCTGTCGTGCGGGCGGTCCGGCGGTCGGCCGGGCCGGCCGTGCCCTGCCGGGCCGCGCGCGTGGCTCGTGGCAGCGCGCGGCCCGCGCGCGGTCAGCCCTGGGCGGATTGGATGTAGGCGACCGCGTCGCCCACGGTCTTGAGGTTCTTCACGTCGTCGTCGGCGATCCGGACGCCGAACCGCTCCTCGGCGTTGACCACGATCGTCATCATCGACAGCGAGTCGATGTCCAGGTCGTCGGTGAACGACTTGTCCACCTGAACGGAGTCGGCCGGCAGGCCCGTCTCCTCGTTCACGATCTCCGAGAGACCGCTGAGGATCTCCTGCTCGCTGAGTGCCATTCGGATGCTCCTTCGATGTCGTTCGATGTCGTTCGATCCCGGTCGATCTCTATCGATGTGGTCGGACGTGGTCCCTCGGTCGGGTGGCCACCTCGGGTGAGGTGGTGATCTGAAGTGTGGCCGAAATCGTCAGGGCAGCTCGACCACCTGGGCGGCGTAGACCAGCCCGGCGCCGAACCCGATCAGCAGGGCGAGCCCGCCGTGCGGCGCCTCGCCCTCGGCGAGCATGCGGTCCATGGCGAGCGGTATCGAGGCCGCGGAGGTGTTGCCGGTCTCCGCGATGTCGCGGGCCACCGGCACGTGCTTCGGGATGCCGATCTGCTTGACCATCGCGTCGATGATCCGCGCGTTGGCCTGGTGGGGGATGAACGCGTCCAGGTCGCCCGCGGCGATCCCGGCGGCGTCCAGGGCCTTCTGCGCGACCGGGGCCATCTGCCAGACCGCCCAGCGGAAGACGGACTGCCCGGCCATCCGCAGCGCGGGCCACCCCAGGTGGTGGTCGCGCACCTCGATCCAGGAGTGCTTCTGGATGATCACGTCCCACTGGGACCCGTCCGAGCCCCAGACGGTCGGGCCGATCGCGGGGGTCTGGCTGGGCCCGATCACGACCGCGCCGGCGCCGTCCCCGAACAGGAACGCGGTGGAGCGGTCGAAGGAGTCGGTGAAGTCCGACAGCTTCTCCACCCCGACGACGAGCACGTGCCCGGCGGACCCGCCGCGCACCATGTCGGCCGCGAGCTGGACACCGTGGCAGAACCCCGCACACGCGGCGGAGATGTCCAGCGCTGCCGCCGGGGTGGCGCCGAGCCGGTGCGCGAGCAGCGACGCCGACGACGGGGTCTGGTACGGGTGGGTCACGGTGGCGACCAGGATGGCGTCGATGTCGCCGAAGGTCAGGCCGGAGTTGGCCACGGCGGCCCGGGAGGCGTGCTCGGCCATGTCGGTGACCGACTCCTCCGGCGCCGCGAAGCGGCGGCTGACGATGCCCGAACGCTCCCGGATCCACTCGTCGGAGGAGTCGATCGTGCGGCAGATCTCCTCGTTGGTGACGACGCGCTCCGGGCGGTAGGAGCCCACGCCGAGCATGCGCGCGTACGGCGCACCGGAGGGTGCCTGAAGCCGGGTAGGGGACTGGCTCACGCAGGGCCTCCTGTCGGGTGAAGTCGGAGCAACGGCTGCCCGGGGGCCACCGGATCGCCCTCCTCGACCAGCCACTCCACGACCGTCCCGCCGTGGACGGCGATCACCGGGTGGGTGTCCCGCAGCCCGGCCACGGTGGCGACGGTGGCGCCGGTGGGCACGGACTGGCCGGTGTCGAGCTCGGTGCGGCGGACCATCCCCTTGGCCGGGGAGACCACCAGCCGCCAGGTCGGCGAGCCCTCCAGCGGGCTGGCCAGGCCGTGCTCCTCGACCAGCGCCCGCGCGGCCGGCAGGTCGTCGGGGGTCTTCAGCGCCACCACCTCGACGCCGGGCATGCCCCGCTTGGCCAGGTTGGCCAGCGCACCGGCGGGCGGGATCTCGATCAGGCCGGTCACCCCGAGGTCCCGCATGGTCTCCATGCACAGGTCCCAGCGGACGGGCTTGCCCACCTGGGACACCAGCCTGCGCAGCACCTCCGCGCCGTCGTGGACGACGGTGCCGTCGGCGTTGGACAGCAGGCGCGTCCGGGGATCGTGGGTGTAGATCGCCCGCGCGAACCCCTCCAGCGTCCCGGTGGCGGGAGCCATGTGGTGGGTGTGGAAGGCGCCGGCCACCTGCAGCGGGATCACCCGTGCGCGGGTCGGCGGGTCGGCGGCGAGCGCGGCGAGCTGCTCGACTGTTCCCGCGGCCACCACCTGGCCGGCGCCGTTGGCGTTGGCCGCGGTCAGGCCGTGGCGCTGCAGGGCGGCGGCGACCTCGTCCGGATCGCCGCCGACGAC
>JBKPQU010000145.1:0-9836 GCA_046734255.1 Actinomycetota bacterium | reverse complement strand
CGCTCAGCCCGAGCCGGCGCCACGGACCCCAGACGGCCTCCACCGCGTCGTCCGGGCCGGAGGCCGACCCACCGCCGGGCCCCGCCGGGCCGGTGACGGGCAGGGCACCGGCCCACAGACCCACCCCTGACTCGACCGCCTCCGCGACCGCCTCCCACCCCTTCTCGCCGAGCAGCGAGACGTCGGCCCCGACCGCATCGGCGCCGGCCCGGGCCAGCAGCGGGACGGGCACGTCCGCAGCGCAGCAGTGCACCACCGTCGCCACCGCCCCCGCGGCGGTGGCGGCGTCCAGAACGGCGCGCAGGCCGTCGACCGCGACCTGCTGCTCGACCGCGCGCAGGCGGCCGAACCCGCTCGCGGTGCGGAGCTCCCCGGCGAGGACCGCCGGCAGTGACGGCTCGTCCAGCTGGACGACGACCTCGGCGCCCGGGGCCAGCCGCCGCACCTCCTGCACGTGCTGGAGCACCCCCTCGGCCAGGGACGACACCAGGTCCCGGCAGGCGCCCGGGTCGACCACCGCGCGCTCGAGGCGGGGCAGCCAGAGCCCGGCGGCCAGCGTCCACGGCCCGGCGACCTGCAGCTTCAACGGTCCCTGGTAGGCCTCGGCCACCTCGGCGAGCACGTCGAGGTCCTGCCGCAGCCAGGCGCGGGACCGGACGAGGTCGCGGCCCGGCCGGTCGACCAGCCGCCACCCCGAGGGCTGCAGGTCCACCGGGAGGTCGACGAGCAGCGCGGCGCCGCGGCCGATCATCTCGGCGCCGGGGCCGCGGCCGGGCAGCTCCGGCAGGTACGGCACGTGCGGCGGCTCGCCCAGCTCGCCGAACGCCGTACGGGCCGCGTCGAGCACCTCGGTGCCCGGCCACGACCCCACCGCGCTGGCGCGTCCCGGGACGCCGGGCAGGCTCACCCGGTCAACGGCCCTGATCCATCAGACAGGCCCTACAGCCCGGCGGTCTCGAACTGCCGCTGCGGGTCGAACGGGCCGACCACGGCCAGCGACCGGGGACGGGCGAGCAGGTCCGCGGCGAGCGCGAGCACGTCGTCCGCGGTCACCGCGCGCAGCCGGCGCAGCGACTCGTCCAGCCCGACGTACTCCCCGTGCACGAGCTCGGCCTTGCCCAGCCGGGACATGCGCGAGCCGGTGTCCTCCAGGCCGAGCACGAGCCCGCCGCACAGCTGCCCGTGCGCGCGGGCCAGCTCGTCGGCCGGAATCGGCTGGGTGGCCAGCCGTTCCAGCTCGGCGGCCATCAGGGCGATCACCTCGTCCACCCGGGACGGCGCGCACCCGGCGTACAGGCCGAAGTAGCCGGCGTCGGAGTAGCCGGAGGCGAAGGAGTACACCGAGTAGGCGAGGCCGCGCTTCTCCCGGATCTCCTGGAACAGCCGGCTGCTCATCCCGCCGCCGAGCACGGCGTTGAGCACGGACATCGCGTACCGGCGCTCGTCGGTGGCGGTCAGCCCGGTGGTGCCCAGGACCACGTTGGCCTGCTCGGTGGGCCGGTTGACCGCGACGCAGCGGCGCTCCCCCGGCTCGATCGCGACCGGGTTCGCCGGGCGCCGGGACCGCGGCAGCGCGGCGGCCGGCAGCGGCCACCCGGCGCGGGCCAGCTGGGCGGCGACCAGCTCGCAGACGCTGTCGTGGTCGATCCCGCCGGCGGCGGTCACGACCAGTCCGGGCGCCGCGTAGTGCCGGCTGTAGTGCTCCGCGACCGCGTCCCGGCCGACGGCGCGGATCGTGTCCGGGGTGCCGCCGATCGGCCGGCCGAGGTCGTGGCCCGCGAGGACCACCTCGGCGAAGCGCTCGTGCACGACGTCACCGGGGTCGTCGTCGTTCATCGCGAGCTCTTCGAGGATCACCCCGCGCTCGTTCTCCACGTCCTCGTTGTCCAGGCGGGCCGAGGTGACCATGTCCGCGAGGACGTCGACCGCCAGCGGCAGGTCGTCGTCCAGCACCCGGGCGTAGTAGCAGGTGTGCTCCTTGCCGGTGACCGCGTTGGCCTCGCCGCCGATCCCGTCGAAGGCCGAGGCGATGTCCATCGCGCTGCGCCGGCCCGTGCCCTTGAAGAGCAGGTGCTCCAGGAAGTGCGTCGACCCGTGGTGGCCGCTGGCCTCGTCCCTGGATCCGACGCCGACCCAGCATCCGAAGGTCACCGAGCGCAGCCCGGGCATCGCCTCGGTGAGCACGCGGACGCCGCCGGGCAGGACGCTGCGGCGCACCAGGGCGCCGCCGGACTCCCCGGCGATCGTCTGCGCCGCTGCCGCTGACCCCGCCGGGGTCAGCGGCAGCGGGACGGCGGGGCTACCGCTACCCACGTCAGGCGTTGGCGCCGGCAGGCTCGGTGGCATCGGACCCCTCGGCGGCACCGGACGCACCGTTGCCGGCCGCTCCCTCGTCCAGGACCGGCACGAGCGAGAGCTTCCCGCGCTGATCGATCTCAGAGATCTCCACCTGGACCTTCTGGCCGACGCTGAGCACGTCCTCGACGTTCTCCACCCGCTTGCCGCCGACCATCTTCCGGATCTGGGAGATGTGCAGCAACCCGTCCTTTCCGGGCACCAGCGACACGAAGGCGCCGAACGTCGTCGTCTTCACCACCGTGCCCAGGTACCGCTCGCCTACCTCCGGCATCTGCGGGTTGGCGATCGCGTTGATCGACGCCCGGGCCGCCTCGGCGGAGGGTCCGTCGGTGGCGCCGATGTAGACGGTGCCGTCGTCCTCGATGCTGATCTCGGCGCCGGTGTCCTCCTGGATCTGGTTGATCATCTTGCCCTTGGGCCCGATCACCTCGCCGATCTTGTCGACCGGCACCTTGATGCTGATCACCCGCGGCGCGTAGGGGCTCATCTCGTCCGGCCGGTCGATCGCCTCGCGCATGACGTCGAGGATGTACAGCCGGGCGTCCCGGGCCTGGGTCAGCGCACCGGCGAGGACCGAGGCCGGGATACCGTCGAGCTTGGTGTCCAGCTGGATCGCGGTGACGAACTCGCTGGTGCCGGCGACCTTGAAGTCCATGTCACCGAAGGCGTCCTCGGCGCCGAGGATGTCGGTCAGCGCCGCGTACTCGGTCGCGCCGTCGCCGACAGTGTCGGACACCAGGCCCATGGCGATCCCGGCGACCGGAGCGCGCAGCGGCACGCCGGCGTTGAGCAGCGAGAGCGTCGAGGCGCAGACCGAGCCCATCGAGGTGGACCCGTTGGAGCTGAGCGCCTCCGACACCTGCCGGATCGCGTAGGGGAACTCCTCGCGGGCGGGCAGCACCGGGACGAGCGCGCGCTCGGCGAGCGCGCCATGGCCGATCTCGCGGCGCTTCGGCGAGCCCACCCGGCCGGTCTCGCCGGTCGAGTACGGCGGGAAGTTGTAGTTGTGCATGTAACGCTTGCGGCTCTCCGGCGCCAGCGTGTCCAGCTGCTGCTCCATCCGCAGCATGTTCAGCGTGGTGACGCCGAGGATCTGGGTCTCGCCGCGCTCGAACAGCGCCGAGCCGTGCACCCGCGGGACGACGTCCACCTCGGCGGACAGCTGGCGGATGTCGGCCAGTCCGCGCCCGTCGATCCGGACCTTGTCCCGGAGGATGCGCTGCCGGACCAGCTTCTTGGTGACGGCCCGGAAGGCCGCCGAGACCTCGTTCTCCCGGCCGGCGAAGCGCTCGGCCAGCTCACTCTTCACGCCGTCCTTGAGCTGGTCCAGGCGCGCCTCGCGCTCCTGCTTGCCCGGGATGCGCAGCGCCGAGGCGAGGTCGTCGCCGACCCGCTCTAGGACCGCGCCGTAGACGTCGTCGAGGTAGTCGGGGAAGACGGGGAACTCCGCGGTCGGCTTGGCGGCGATCTTCGCGATCTCCTGCTGGGCCCGGCACAGGGTCGCGATGAACGGCTTGGCCGCCTCCAGACCCTCGGCCACGACCTCCTCGGTCGGCGGCTGCGCCCCCTGGTCCTTGACCAGCGACCAGGTCGCGCCTGTGGCCTCCGCCTCGACCATCATGATCGCGACGTCCTCGCCGCCGTCGTCGCCGCCGACGATCCGGCCGGCGACGACCATGTTGAAGACCGCCCGCTCGAGCTCGGAGTGCCGCGGGAACGCGACCCACTGGCCGTCGATCAGCGCCACCCGGACGCCGCCGATCGGGCCGGAGAACGGCAGCCCGGCGAGCTGGGTGGACAACGACGCGCCGTTGATCGCTACGACGTCATAGGCGTCGTCGGGGTGCAGCGCCAGCACGGTGACCACGACCTGGACCTCGTTGCGCAGGCCCTTGACGAACGACGGCCGCAGCGGGCGGTCGATCAGCCGGCAGGTGAGGATCGCGTCGGTGCTCGGGCGCCCCTCCCGGCGGAAGAACGAGCCGGGGATCCGCCCGGCGGCGTACATGCGCTCCTCGACGTCGACGGTGAGCGGGAAGAAGTCGAACTGCTCCTTCGGCTGCTTGCTCGCGGTCGTGGTGGACAGCAGCATCGACTCGCCGTCGAGGTAGACGGTGCTCGAGCCGGCGGCCTGGCGGGCCAGCCTGCCGGTCTCGAAGCGGACGGTGCGTTTGCCGAACGAGCCGTTGTCGATCACGGCCTCGGCGTAGGTGATGTCGGGACCCTCCACGGGGTCGCCCTCCTGTTCTGTCGGCCGCACCCGAACGGGTGCGGGTTCGGAACGCGGAGTGCGGCCCGGTCCGGGCGTGCGGCCGGTCTTCGATCGAGGCCCACGGCCCACCGCCCGCGATCATCGCGGGGCGGCGACCCGGGGGCCACTACCGAGGACCGGCGCGACGGGCCGAGCCTGGCACTCCTGTCCCGGATGCCCTTCTGATCGGAGGCAGGCCGGGCCTGCCGCTCCTGATTGTGTGCAGCTTCGTCCGGACGTGACTGGCTGCAATCGGCCGCGGTCCCGTCGGGAACCACGGCCGATGACTTCAGCGGCGCAGACCGAGGCGCTCGATCAGCGCCCGGTAGCGCTCGATATCCGTGCTCTGCAGGTACTGCAGCAGCCGGCGGCGGCGGCCCACGAGCAGGAGCAGCCCACGCCGGCTGTGGTGGTCGTGCTTGTGCTCCCTCAGGTGTTCGGTGAGGTCCCGGATCCGTTGGGTGAGCATCGCGACCTGGACCTCCGGGGAACCGGTGTCGCCCTTCGCGGTCGCGTAGTCGGACATGATCTTCTGTTTGACGGCGGCCTGAAGTGCCACTGTGCCCCTCTCGGAGGTCGCTGCGCGGCGCGCCGGGGCGGGTTCACCCGGGCTCTCTCGATCCGCGGCCGATCGACGGCACTCGACACGGTACCAGCGGCGCAGGTCACCCGCCGAATCCGGTCCGGTGCTGAGCGTCGGTGTCGGCGGACCGGGACGAGGATCCGGACACCGAGGACGGTGCAGCCGCCCCGAGCACCGCGCGGCTGGCCTCGACGTCCGCGGTCATCTGCGCGACCAGGCTCTCCACCGAGTCGAAACGCACGGTCGGGCGCAGCAGCCGGACGAACTCCGCCCCGACCATCTGGTCGTACAGCTCGAGGTCGTCCCGGTCCAGGGCGTAGGCCTCGACCCGGCGCTCGTGGCCGTCGAAGGTCGGGTTGGTGCCCACCGAGATCGCGGCAGGCAGCCGGTAGTCGTCGTCGGAGGTCGGGAGCTCCAGCCGCACCAGCCACCCCGCGTAGATCCCGTCCTGCGGAACCATGCCGACGGCCTCCGGCGACAGGTTGGCGGTCGGGAACCCCAGCGACCGCCCGCGGTGGTCACCGTGCACGACGATCCCGCTCACGCGGTGCGGACGCCCGAGCACCTCCGCGGCGGTCTCCACGTCGCCGCGGGTCAGCAGCTCGCGAACCCACGTCGACGACCAGCGACGTCCCGACGGGTGGCCGGCGTCGGGGGCGCCGAGATCGTCGACGAGGTCGACGGCGAAGCCCATCGTCCTGCCCAGCTTCCGCAGCGTGCTGACGTCGCCGCTGTTGTGCTGCCCGAAGCGCATGTCGTGGCCGACCACGACCAGCCGGGCGCCGAGGACGTCGACCAGGACGTCCTGCACGAAGCGCTCCGGGCTCCATGCGGCCAGCTCCCGTGTGAAGCGCATCACCAGGACGGCGTCGAGCCCCGTGGCCTCCATCAGCTCCAGCCGGTGATCAAGCGTCGTCAGTGCCAGCGGTGCCCGGTCGGGGTGCAGGACGGCCAGCGGGTGGGGGTGGAAGGTGATCGCCACCGCCGCGGCGCCCACCTCCCGCGCGCGGGCCACGAGCCGCCCGAGGACCTCCTGGTGCCCCCGGTGGACGCCGTCGAAGTTTCCGATCGTCACCGCGGAGGGCCCGAAGCCCGCCGGTACGGCCTCCAGGTCGTCCCACCGCTGCACGCGCCTAACTCTGCCAGCCCCGCGTGGCGGCTCGCCCATCGGGCCGAGGGCCGCCACCGGGGCCCGGGGGACGGGCAACCGGGGCTCGGCACGTGGCAGTCGTGGGATGTCGCCCGGGGGCGGTGGCCAAGGGGCAAGGGCCGGGCGAGACTGGAACGACGTCCGGAACGGGCAATCGGTTATGCACCGATCGGCCGGATCCGGACGAAACCTCGAGCGGGAGGCGACATGTCGGACACCGGAAGCACGGTCACCGAGCAGGAGGCACGGGCGCTCGCGGAGGCGTCGCGCGAGACCGAGTGGCGCAAGCCGTCCTTCGCGAAGGAGCTCTACCTCGGCCGGTTCCGGCTCGACCTGGTGCACCCGTACCCGAGGGAGGACCCGGAGGACGCCGCCCGCGGCGGGGCGTTCCTGGCGGCGCTGCGGAGGTTCTGCGAGTCCGAGTGCGACGGGCTGGTGATCGAGCGGGAGTCCAAGATCCCGGACGAGGTCATCAAGGGCCTGGCCCAGCTCGGCGCGTTCGGCATCAAGATCCCGCGCGAGTACGGCGGGCTCGGCCTGACCCAGGTCCACTACAACCGCGCGCTGGAGATCATCGGCAGCGTGCACCCGAGCCTGGGCGCCCTGATCAGTGCGCACCAGTCGATCGGGGTGCCGGAACCGGTCAAGCTGTTCGGGACCCCCGAGCAGAAGAAGGCCTTCCTCCCCCGCTGCGCCCGGGGGGCGATCAGTGCCTTCCTGCTGACCGAGCCCGACGTCGGCTCGGACCCCGCGCGGCTGGCGATGACCGCGACCCCGAGCCCGGACGGCTCCGGTTACGTGCTGGACGGCGTCAAGCTCTGGACGACGAACGGAGTCGTGGCCGAGCTGCTCGTGGTGATGGCCCGGGTCCCGCCCGCCGAGGGTCGAAAGGGCGGGATCACCGCCTTCGTCGTCGAGGCGGACTCCCCCGGGATCACCGTCGAGCACCGCAACGTGTTCATGGGACTGCGCGGCATCGAGAACGGCGTGACCCGCTTCCACGAGGTGCAGGTCCCCGCGGAGAACGTGCTCGGCCGGGTGGGCCAGGGCCTCAAGATCGCGCTGAGCACGCTGAACACCGGCCGCCTGTCGATCCCGGCGATGTGCACGGCGGCCTCGAAGTACTCCCTCTCCGTCGCGCGGCAGTGGACCCGCGAGCGGGTCCAGTGGGGCCGCCCGCTCGGCCGGCACGCGGCCGTGGCGCACAAGGTGGCCTTCATCGCGGCGACGTCGTACGCGATGGAAGCGGTCCTGGAGCTGTCCGGACACATGGCCGACGAGGACCGCAACGACATCCGGATCGAGGCCGCGCTCGCGAAGCTGTGGTCCAGCGAGATGGCATGGAAGGTGGCCGACGAGCTGGTGCAGATCCGCGGCGGCCGCGGCTACGAGACCGCCGAGTCGCTGGCCGCTCGGGGCGAGCGCGCGATCCCGGCCGAGCAGATCCTGCGCGACCTGCGGATCAACCGGATCTTCGAGGGCTCGACCGAGATCATGCACCTGCTGATCGCCCGCGAGGCGGTCGACGCCCACCTCTCCGTGGCCGGCGCCATCATCGACCCGAAGGTGGACCTCGGCGGCAAGGCGAAGGCCGCGGCGCGCGCCGGCGGCTTCTACGCCCGCTGGTGGCCGCGGCTGGTGGCCGGCCCCGGCCAGATGCCACGCTCCTACGCCGAGTTCGGCGAGCTGGCCACCCACCTGCGGTTCGTCGAACGCTCCTCCCGGCGGCTCGCGCGCTCCACGTTCTACGGGATGGCGCGCTGGCAGGGCGGGCTGGAGTACCGGCAGGGCTTCCTCTCCCGGGTGGTCGACATCGGCGCGGAGCTGTTCGCGATGTCCGCCGCGGTCGTCCGGGCGGAGATGCTGCGTGAGGCGGACCCGGCCGCCGCGCCCGGGGCGCGCGAGCTGGCCGACGTCTTCTGCGAGCACGCGCGGCTGCGGGTCGCCCGGCTGTTCGACGCCCTCTGGGACAACTCCGACAACCGCGACGTCCGGCTGGCCGCGGCGGTCCTGGAGGGGCGCTACACCTGGCTCGAGGACGGCATTCTCACCCCGCCGGAGGAGGGGCCCTGGATCGCCGAGACCCCGACCGGCCCGAGCACCCACGAGAACGTGGCCAGGCGGATCCTGCCCAGCACCCGCGAGTGAACCGGGCGCGGCCCGAGCTAGCCTGAGCGGTCATGGCCACCCAGATCCGCGGCCAGGCCCGCGGGCAGATGCCGGGCAGGTTCGCCGGGTTCCCGGACGAGGCACTGCTGTTCTACGAGGGGCTCGAGGCCGACAACTCCAAGGCGTACTGGACCGCGCACAAGGAGATGTACGAGAAGGCGGTGCAGGGCCCGATGCTGGCGCTGCTCGCCGCGCTCGAGCCGGAGTTCGGCCCTGCGAAGATGTTCCGGCCCTACCGGGACGTGCGCTTCAGCGCCGACAAGTCGCCGTACAAGACGCACGCCGGCGCGGTCACCGGCCACCGTCACGGGCTCTACCTGCAGATCTCGGCGGAGGGTCTGATGGTGGCCGGTGGCTACTACCAGATGGCCCGCGACCAGCTGGCCCGCTACCGGGCCGCGGTCGAGGACGACCGCCGCGGGACGGCGCTGGCCGGCATCACCGCCGGTCTGGTCACGGACGGCCTGACCTTGTCCGGCGAGCAGCTGAAACGCGCCCCGCGAGGCGTCGATGCGGACCATCCCCGGCTGGACCTGCTGCGGCACAAGGGGTTGTACGCGTACCGGCGGTTCGCACCGGCCCGCTGGCTGGACAGCGCGAAGTCCCTGGATCGGGTCTCCGGCAGCTGGCGGCAGATGGGTCCGTTGATCGAGTGGCTCGACCGTGAGGTCGGCCCGCCCGAGCCGGAGGCGGACGGGAGTCGGTGACCAGCGCACCCGCGGCGGCGGCCGATCCGCGCACGGGAAGCGCGATCGGCGGTATGCCGCGGGGTGTCCTGGGGTGGGCGGCCGGTTTGGCGGCCGTGCTGATCCTGGCCGGCGGGCGGTACGGGTTCCACCGCGACGAGCTGTACTTCGTCGAGGCGGGCCACCACCCCGCCTGGGGGTACCCGGATCAGCCTCCGCTCGTCCCGCTGTTGGCCACCGCCTGGTACGAGCTGGTGGGCGGCTCGTTGTGGGGCTTCCGCATCGTGCCTGCGGTGCTCGCCGGCCTGGTCGTCGTCGTGACCGGCCTGACCTCGGCCGCGCTCGGCGGGACGCGCCGCGACCAGGTGGCCAGCGCCGCGGTCGCCGCGATCTCCGTCGTCGTCGTCGCGGTCGGTCGCCTGTTCTCCACCACCACGTTCGACCTGCTGCTGACCTCGATCCTCGTGCTGCTGCTGATCAGGGCCCTGGACCGGGACGGCGGCCTGACCCGCTGGCTCGTGGTCGGGCTGGTGGCCGGGGTGGCGCTGGAGGTCAAGACGCTGCCGGCGACCGTGCTCGCCTGCGCCGGGCTGGCGCTGCTGATCGTCGGCCCGCGGGCGCCGCTGCGCCGTCCGGGCC
>JBKPQU010000144.1:0-5724 GCA_046734255.1 Actinomycetota bacterium | reverse complement strand
AATGGTCTCGTGGGCTCGGAGATGTGTATAAGAGACAGGCCCAGACGCCGACGATGGCGGCAAAAACCAGGCTGCTCGGATCCACGAACTGAAGGTACGGCGGTACGGCGCGGCGCTCACGCACCCGCCGCGGTGTGTCGCCCCTGAGTCTCGTGTGACTCGTGTGACTGCTGTTACTGATGCGGCTTCACTGCGTCACCGTCTGCTTGCTGCCCGCGGACGGACCGCCACCGTGCGAGCAGGCCACCCGGCACTTCCGGAGCAGTCAGCGCAAACGTCGCGTGATCGCGCCAAGCCCCGTCGATGTGGAGGAATGCACGCCGAATGCCCTCCGGCCGCATGCCGAGCTTCTCCACCACCCGCAGGCTCGCGACATTCTCCGGCCGGATGTTCACCTCCACCCGGTGCAGCCCCACCTCGAAGAAGCAGTGGTCGACCACCATCGCCACGGCCGTCGGGATCACCCCGCGACCGGCCGAGGCGCGATCGATCCAGTAGCCGATGTGCCCCGAGCGCACCGACCCCCAGGTGATCCCGCTGACCGTCACCTGCCCGACCAGCAGGCCGTCCAGCTCGACGACGAACGGCAGGCACCGCCCGGCCCGCGCCTCGCGGCTGAGCGCGCGCACCATCTCGGCGAACGTCGGCACCCGCTCAGGGTTGGGCTGGGTGGCCTCCCACGGCGCGAGCCATGCGGCGTTGGCCAGGCGCAGGTCGCGCCAGCGGGCGGCGTCCCGGCGGCGCAGCGGGCGCAGCCGGACCGGACCCTCGCTCAGCTCGACCGGCCAGGACAACCGGGCCCTGCGCACCTCAACCATGGTCGCCTCCGCGCACCTGGTCGATCGCGTGCGGCAGGACGCCGGCCAGGACGGCCAGCCCGTCCCGGCAGCCCCCGGGCGAGCCGGGCAGGTTCACCACGAGCGTCGACCCGGCGAGTCCCGCCAGCCCTCGGGACAGCGCGGCCGTAGGGATGCCGTGCGCCACGCCGTACCCGCGGATCGCCTCGGCCAGCCCCGGAACCGGGCGGTCGACGACCGCGGCGGTCGCCTCCGGTGTCCGATCGGTGGGTGACAGGCCCGTCCCTCCGGTGGTGAGGACGACGTCGTATCCCGCGGCCACCGCCCGGCGCAGTTCCTGCTGCACCGGTTCACCGTCGGGTACGACGACCGGGCCGTCAACCGCGAAACCCATCTCCGCCAGCCCGGCGACCAGCAGCGGTCCCGCCGTATCGGCGTAGACCCCGGCCGCGGCGCGGTTGGACGCCGTGACCACCAGCGCGCGGCCCACCCGCGGGCCGGCGTCCGGCGCCTCACTCCCGGCGCCAGTCACCGGACCTCCCTCCCTGCTTGGCCACGACCCGCACGCGAGTGATCTCGGTGAGCCGGTCCACGGCCTTCACCATGTCGACCAGGGCCAGGGCGGCCACGCTGACGCAGGTCAGCGCCTCCATCTCGACGCCGGTGCGATCGGCGGTCCGCACGGTCGCGCGGATCGCCACGCCCTCGTCGGTCACGTCGAGGTCGACCTCGACGGCGTGCACCGCGATCGGGTGTGCCAGCGGAACCAGGTCCGGGGTTCGCTTGGCGGCCTGGATCCCGGCCAGCCTGGCGACCGCGAGCGCATCACCCTTGGGCACTCCCTCGCCGCGCAGCAGCGCGACCACCTCCGCCGAGCACCGCACCAGGCCGACGGCCGTGGCCTCGCGAACCGTCACCGCCTTCGCCGACACGTCCACCATCCGCGCCTGCCCGCGCGGGTCGAGGTGGGTCAGCCCGCCGTCGCTCACGACTGCTCCCGATCCAGCAACAGGCACGGCAGTTCGTCGCCTGCGTGCACCTCGGTGACCTCCTCCGGCACCACCGCGAGGCAGGTGGCCTCGGCGAGGTCCGCGACCAGGTGCGAACCCTGCCCGCCGACCGGCGTGAGCACCGCGGCGCCGTCCGGGCCTGCCTCCAGCACGGCGCGGACGAACTGGCGCTTCCCCTGCGGCGAGCGCCAATCCCGGCCGGCCACGCCGGTGATCACCGTCCGGTGCAGGTTCTCCTCGCCGCGCATCTTGCGCACCACCGGGCGCACGAAGAGCTCGAAGGACACCAGCGCGCTGACCGGGTTGCCGGGCAACGTGAAGATCGGGACGCCGTCGGGGCCGAGCGTGCCGAGGCCCTGCGGCATCCCGGGCTGCATGGCCACCCTGTCGAACCGGACCGTGCCCAGCTTCGAGAGCACCTCCTTGACCGTGTCGAAGGCCCCGGCACTCACCCCACCGCTGGTGATCATCAGGTCGGCGTGCGCCAGGTGCGCCTGCAGCGTCGAGATCAGCGCCTCCGCGTCGTCCTGCACGATCCCGACGCGGTGGGCGACGGCTCCGGCCTCCGCGGCCGCCGTGCTCAGCGCATAGGAGTTGGAGTCGTGGATCTGGCCGAACCCGAGCGGGCGTCCGGGCTCGACCAGCTCGCTCCCCGTGGAGATCACCACCACCCGCGGCCGCGGGCGGACCAGCACCCGGTCCCGGCCGAGCGCCGCCAGAAGCCCGACGTGCCGCGCGGTGAGCCGGACGCCGGCCCGCAGCACCACCTCCCCGGCGTGCACGTCCTCCCCGACGCCGCGCAGGTACTGCCCGGACTCGGGGACCTGCTCGATCCGCACCTCGGCGATGCCGCGGTCGGTCCACTCCACCGGGACGACCGCCTCGGCGCCGTCCGGTGCCGGGGCGCCGGTCATGATCCGCACGGCCGTACCCGGCGCCAGGGGCACCTCCTCGGCGGCACCCGCCGGCAGGTCCCCCACCACCGGCAGGACGGCCGGCCGGTCCGCGCGCGCACCGGCCACGTCCGCGACCCGGACGGCGTAGCCGTCCATCGCGGAGTTCACGAACGAGGGCAGCGAGATCGGTGAGACGACGTCCTCGGCGAGGCGGCAGTCCAGCGCCTCGAGCAGGGCGACCTCCGCCGGGGGCAGCGGCTGCACCGCCGCGAGGCCCTCCGCGAGGTGGTCGTCGACCGACTTCACATCGCCTCGCCGCCCCGACGCGGCTCGGCCGGAAGCTCGGCGACGAAGTCACGCAGCCACTCCCGCAGCGGCGGGCCGAGGTCCTTGCGCTCGCTGGCCAGCCGGACCACCGCCTTGAGGTAGTCCAGGCGGTCCCCCGTGTCGTACCGGCGCCCGCGGAAGACCACGCCGTACACGCCGCCGCCCGGGTCGCCGTCGATCTTCGCCAGCTGCTGCAGGGCGTCGGTGAGCTGGATCTCGCCGCCGCGGCCGGGTGCGGTACTGCGCAGCACGTCGAAGATCCGGGGGTGCAGCACGTACCGGCCGATCACCGCCAGGTTGCTCGGCGCATCGGCGGGATCCGGCTTCTCCACCAGGTGGGTCACCCGGACGACGTCCGGCGAGTCCGTGCTCTCCACCGCCGCGCAGCCGTACATGTGCACGTTCTCCGGCGGCACCTCCATCAGCGCGATCACGCTGGCCCTCGTCTGCCGCTGGACGTCGATCATCCGGGCGAGCAGCCGGTCACGTTCGTCGATCAGGTCGTCGCCGAGCAGCACGGCGAACGGGTGATCACCGACGTGCGCGGCGCCGCAGAGCACGGCGTGGCCGAGGCCGGCCGGGTCCCCCTGGCGGGTGTAGTGCATGTCGGCCAGCACGTTCGACTTCTGCACCCGGGCCAGCCGGTGCTCGTCGCCCTTGGTCTCGAGCACGACCTCGAGCTCCCAGGCGCGGTCGAAATGGTCCTCCAGCGAGCTCTTGTTCCGCCCGGTGATCATCAGGACGTCGGTCAGCCCGGCGGCCACCGCTTCCTCGACGACGTACTGGATCGCCGGCTTGTCGACGACCGGCAACATCTCCTTCGGAGTTGCCTTGGTCGCCGGCAGGAACCGGGTACCGAGCCCGGCGGCGGGGATCACCGCCTTCGTCACCGGTGGGCCGAGCGACGGGGAGCCGTCGGGTGCGGCGGCCCGGGCCTGGTCCGGTACGCCGGAGTTCATGGCAGGCGGAGACACCTCGGTCATGGAGGGAAGGCTACCCAGCCTGCGGGACCACCCTGGCATCGCCGCTCACACCCGCGACACACCAGCGGTCGCGCCCGGTGCGCTTGGCCGCGTACAGCGCCCCGTCGGCGGAGCGGATCAGCTCCGCGGCCCCGCGACCGTGCGCCGGGAAGGACGCCACGCCGATCGAGACCGTCAGGCTCTGGGGCTGGCCCTCCCGATCGGCGTGCCCGCCGAACGGCTGGGCCCGCGCGGCCTGCAGCACCCGCTCGGCGACCCGGGAGGCCCCGTCGGCGTCGGTCTCGGGCAGGACGACGGCGAACTCCTCGCCGCCGTAGCGGGCCACCATGTCCACCTCCCGGACGCAATCGCTCAGCCGCCGGGCGAATTCGCGGAGCACGACGTCCCCGAAGGCGTGCCCGTGGTTGTCGTTGACCTGCTTGAAATGGTCCAGGTCGAGCATGAGCACGCTGAGCTGGTGGCCGAAGCGGCTGGCCCGCTCCACCTCGCGGCTCAGCGTCGTCGACAGCTGCCGCATGTTGCCGACACCGGTCAGCGGGTCGGTGACCGACAGCCGCCGAGTCTCCTCGTGCGCCACGACGTTGCCCACCGCCGTCCCTGCGTGCGCGGCCAGCGACCCGACCGCGGCCAGCGCCGTGTCGTCGAAGCCCGCGGCGCCCGGTGCCCGGGCCACGGTGAGCGCGCCCACCACGCGACCTTCCCGGATCATCGGCAGCGCCACCGCGGGCCCCAGACCGGCCAGGCCGTCGTCCCGGACGGCGCCCGCGTCCGCGACCGCGGCACGGGCCAACCGGGTCAGGTTCCGGGCGGCGTCCTCGATCGCCGGCGGCTCGCTCGTGCCCGGGTCGGTGGCGCAGACCCGCTGCTCCAGGCCCTGCCCGTCGCCGAGGAGCGCGGTGGAGATCACGGCATCGGCGCCGCGCAGCGCCGCCTCGGCGATCGTCCGCAACAACCCGTCGAGGTCGTGCGTCCGCCCGAGCGCCTCACCGAAGCGCTCGAAGGTGTCCGCCAGCGCGTCGCGGCTCCTCTCCACCTCGATCAACCGGGTCTGCAGCTCCCCCGCCATCGCGTCCATCGCCCCGGCGAGCCGGCCGACCTCGTCGTCCCCTTCGATCCCGCTGCGAGCACCCAGCTCACCGGAACCGAGCCGCTCCGCGATGCGGGTGAGCTCCACCAACCGCCCGGTCAGCCGGCCGCTGATCACGGCCACCAGCGCGAGCGCCGCCAGCGCGCCGACCAGCAGGACCAGCGCGAGCGTGGCGCGCCAGCCCTGCCCGGGGGTACGCGCGACGGCCAGGACGGCGTACGGCGCGCCTTCCTGCGCGGGCCGCGCCGTGTAGCGCAGGCCGCCCGCGCTCCCCTCCGTCTGTCGAGACGCACCGGGGTTGCCCGCGAGCGCGTCGAGTGCCGCCGCGACGTCGCCCCGCGGCACCGTCGCAGCGGCGACCTGGGCAGGCCGTCCGCCGCGCGCGCGCAGGAGCACCAGGTCGTCGGTGACCCCGAGCTCCTGGGCCAGCCCGGCCAGGGACGCGCCGTCCAACGGCATCCAGACGACGACCGAGGCGACCCGGTGCCCTCCGAGGACGACGGGGACGGTCTCCGCCAGCGCGTTCGGGCCGCCGGCCGGCACCGACCCGGCGGTACAGGACGCCCCGAGCACCGCTGGGGCGACGGCCGCGGCACCAGGACCGCCGCCGGACGCGGCCAGCAC
>JBKPQU010000143.1:0-10858 GCA_046734255.1 Actinomycetota bacterium | reverse complement strand
CGCCCGCGCTGGACCTGCGCGCCGGGTGCCGCAGCGTGCTCGAGGCGGCCGGGGTGAGCCGGGTCGAGCTGGCGGGTGGCTGCACGATCGAGGACGAGCGGTGGTACTCATACCGGCGCCAGCACGTCACCGGCCGGTTCGCCGGGGTGGTCAGGATGCTCGGGTGACCGCCGACCGGTCCGGCCAGCTGCGGGCGGGCCTGGCCGCCGTCCGCTCGCGGATCGAAACCGCGTGCGCGTCCTCCGGGCGGGACCCGTCGACGATCACGCTGGTCGTGGTGACCAAGACCTTCCCGGCCGCGGACGTGCGCCTTCTCGCCGGCCTCGGCGTGCGCGACATCGGCGAGAACCGGGACGCCGAGGGCGCCGCCAAGGCGGCCGAGGCCGGCGACCTCGGGCTGCGCTGGCATTTCATCGGGCGGCTGCAGACCAACAAGGCGCGCTCGGTCGCCCGCTGGGCCGACCTCGTGCACTCCGTCGACCGGCCCGGCCTGGTCGCCGCGCTGGCCAGGGCGGCGGCCGCGGCCGGTCGCCGGCTGGACTGCCTGGTCCAAGTGAGCCTGGACGGCAACGTCGCCCGCGGCGGGGCGCTGATCGCCGACGTGCCGGGTCTGGCCGACGCGGTGGCCGCCGAACCGTCCCTGCGGCTGCTCGGCATCATGGCGATGGCGCCGCTCGACGTGGACCCGCTTGCGGCCTTCGACCCGCTCCCGGGGCTGTCCGAGCGGGTCCGGGCCGCTCACCCGGATGCGGTCGTGGTCTCCGCCGGCATGAGCGGCGACCTCGAGGCGGCGATCGCCCGCGGGGCGACACACCTGCGTGTCGGCAGCGCGGTGCTCGGAGAGCGTCCGCCGCTGCAGTAGCGTCGCGATGGAGTACGGTCCCGACGCGAGGAGCTCCAATGGGCGGCGCGCTGCGCAAGACGATGATCTACCTTGGGCTCGCCGAGGACGACGACCGGTACGACGGCTACGACGCCTTCGAGGAGGAGGAGCCGGAACCGGCCGAGCCTGAGTGGCCCCTGAAGGGGGGCGCCCCCAGCGGGGAGGAGCCGCTGCTGGACACCCGGCGCGCGGCCGTCACCCCGATCGGCCGTGGCCAGGTGAACCGGGTGGTGACGCCGCGCACGGTGCACGCCGAGATCTCCCGGATCAGCACGATTCACCCCCGCAGCTACAACGAGGCCAAGGCGATCGGGGAGGCCTTCCGCTCCGGCACGCCTGTGATCATGAACCTCACCGACATGGTCGAGGCGGACGCCAAGCGTCTGGTGGACTTCGCCGCAGGCCTGGTCTTCGGCCTGCGCGGATCGATCGAGCGGGTGACGAGCAAGGTCTTCCTGCTGTCGCCCGCCCACGTCGAGGTTGCATCGGCTGAGCGGCCAAGGGTTCCCGAACGGGGGTTCTTCAACCAGAGTTGACCCCGGTACCTGCCCGCCCAGCCCCGGAGTCGATCCGCCGTGTCCGTGGTGCTCGCGTTGCTTCGCCTGGTGGTCTACGCGTTCTTCATCCTGCTGATCGCCAGGTTCGTGATCGATTGGATCCGGGTCTTCGCCCGGGAGTGGCGTCCCAGCGGCATCGCGCTGGTGATCGCCGAGACCGTCTACACCGTGACGGACCCCCCGCTGCGGGCTCTGCGGAAGGTGATTCCCCCGCTCACGCTGGGCGGGATCAGGATCGACTTCGCCTTCCTGGTCCTCTTCCTGCTGTGCTCGATCCTGCTCGGGGTGCTGTCCTGACGCGTGCCCCGCGGGTGGGTGTCCTCCGTTGGACGAGCCCGCCTCCGGCGCTCGGTGCGCGCGCGATCCGGCATCCGGGGGAAATCCACCACCGGAAGTAACGCTGAGCGTACGCCACGTCACTCTTCGCTGCCCCAGTGCTGGTGGGCAGAGCCGTCGTTGTGTAGCGTCGGCATCCGATACGGTGACACGGCGGCCCCCGATCCGCTGACCCGAGTCTCTGCGCGAGGTGACCAGATGGCGTTGACGCCCGAGGACGTTGTCAACAAGAGGTTCCAGGCGACCAAGTTCCGCGAGGGGTATGACCAGGACGAGGTCGACGTCTTCCTCGATGAGGTCGTCAACGAGCTTCGGCGGTTGACGGAGGAGAACGACGAGCTCCGACAGAAGCTCAGCACCTGCGAGCGCCGGGTCGGCGAGCTCTCCCGCGCCACCGTCGCGCGTGAGGCGGTACCCGAGCCCGTGCCGGTGGCACCGCCGCCGCCCGCTCCGGTGCCGCAGCCCGTGGCCGCCGTCGCACCGCCGGAGCCCCGTGGCGCCGTCATGGAGGCCCCGCCCGGCCCCGAGGCCGCCGCCGGGATGCTCGCGCTGGCGCAGAAGCTGCACGACGAGTACGTGCGCAACGGCGAGCAGCAGCGCGACCGGATCGTGGGCGAGGCCCGGGAGCACGCGCAGCGGCTCATGCGCGAGGCCGAGGAGAAGCAGCGGCAGACGCTCGGTTCGCTGGAGCAGGAGCGCTCGCTGCTCGAGCGCAAGATCGACGAGTTGCGTGCCTTCGAGCGCGAGTACCGCAGCCGGCTCAAGTCCTACCTGGAGGGGCAGCTGCGCGAGCTCGAGGCGAAGGCCGCCGTGGTGCCCAGCCGTCCTCCGCAGCAGACCGCGGCGGTGGGCGCGGGCGCCCAGGTGCCCTACTCCGGCCCGCTGCCCACCCGCGGCACCTACGCGGTCGAGCAGGGCCAGGAGAGCGCAACCCACTCGCAGTACCCGTTCGGCGGGCAGCGATAGCACCACTCGGCAGGCCCGTCCGGTGCGCCGGACGGGCCGTTGCCGACTCTCCGCGGCTTCGGCCGTGTCGCTGTGCGCGGCATGCGGTCGGGTCCGCAGTCGGGGTGAGGGACGGGGTGCGGCCGGGACCGCACCGGAACCGGGCGACGGCCTGGCGCGGCATCGCGCCAGACCGTCGCGCACGGCGTGGTCCGTTGAGTAGTCGGGGAACTACGCCTATCCTGCCCGCACCTACGAGGCCCGCCAGCGGGCGGGGGAGGGCCCATGCCTGAGCGCAGGTCGTTGTCCGCGGTCGCCCGTGGTGCCGTCTCCGGGGCATCGAAGGCGTTACGCGCCACGACCGCAGGCAAGAGGCCCGGCGGCAAGGCGGCGAAGGCGCCTGCGGCCAAGGCCGCCGCACCGACGGCGACGTCGAAGAAGAGCACCGCTCGGGCCGCGCAGAAGCCGGCTCAGAAGGCAGCAGCGAAAGCCCCGCCGGCCAAGGCCCCCGCCAAGGCGAACGCGTCCAAGGCGAACGCGTCCAAGACGCCCGCGAAGACGGCGACGGCCAAGGCGAACGCGTCCAAGACGCCGGCGACGACGGCGGCGGCCAAGACGTCGGCGACGAAGGCGACAGCGAAGAAGGCCCCCGCGAAGAGGGCGCCCGCGACGGCTGGGCCCGCGAAGAAGGCCGCCGTGGCCAAGGCGCCCCTCAAGAAGGCCCCAGCGGCGAAGGCTCCGGCCAAGAAAGCCGCGACCAAGGCCACGGCCAAGCAGGCCGCGCCCGCCAAGAAGGCCGCGAAGGCACCACCGGCGAAGGCTGCGGCCAAGAAGGCCGCGACCAAGGCCACGGCCAAGCAGGCCGCGCCCGCCAAGAAGGCCGCGAAGGCATCGCCGGCCAAGGCGCCGCCGGCCAAGGCGACCCCGGCCAAGGCATCGCCGGCCGAAGCGCCCCCAGCCAAGGCAACCCCGGCCGAGGTGGCGGAGCGGGTGCCGTCGAGCGCGCTCGCCGTCCGCGAGGACGAGTCGCCCTGGACGGAGACCGAACTGCAGGCCGTCCGGGACGAGTTGAGCACCGAGTTGACCCGGCTGGAGGGCGAGCTCAACACGATCCAGGGCAGCATCGACGACGTCCTCCGGGACAGCGTCGACGGCTCCGGCGACGACCAGGCCGACAGCGGGGCGAAGGCCTTCGAGCGGGAGCAGGAGATGACGCTGCTGGCCAACGCCCGCAGCGCGATGCTGCAGACCCGGCACGCCCTGGCCCGGATCGAGGTCGGCACCTACGGGATCTGCGAGTCCTGCGGCAACCCCATCGGCAAGCTGCGGCTGCAGGCGTTCCCCCGCGCGACCCTCTGCGTGGCCTGCAAGCAGCGGCAGGAGCGGCGCTGAGCACGAGCCCGGGCGGTCGCATCGCACCGGGCGTGGCAGGCTGTCAGCACGATGGACGAGACCTCGACCGGCGCGGGTGACCACTCCGCCACCCCCGCCGCCTCGGCGGCCTCGCCGTCCCGCCCCCGGATGGTCGCGGGCGTGGCCGTCATCGCGATCACCGTGATCCTGCTGGACCAGGCGGCCAAGATCTCGGCGGTGCACGGGTTGACGCCCGGACGACCCGTGCCGGTGATCGACGGGCTGGTGAAGTTCACCCTGACCCGCAACGCCGGCGCGGCGTTCTCGATGGCCACCGGGACGACGTGGCTCTTCACGCTGATCGCCGTGGTCGTGGTCGTGGTGATCCTGCGCACCGTCCGCCGCCTGGGCAGCTGGTGGTGGGCCGCGGCACTCGGCCTGCTGCTGGGCGGTGCGGTCGGCAACCTGCTCGACCGGCTGTTCCGTGCCCCCGGATTCGGCCGGGGGCACGTGGTGGACTTCATCCAGTTCCCGCACTTTCCCGTGTTCAACATCGCCGACTCCTCGATCGTCGTCTCGGCGTTCCTGATCGGGTGGCTCGGCCTGCGCGGGATCGGGATCGACGGGCGCAGGGTGGCCGACCATCCTCCGCACCCCTCCCAGGCCGGTGGCTGAGACCAGGGAGCTGCCGGTTCCGGACGGGCTGGCCGGGGAAAGGGTGGACGCCGGGCTCGCCCGGCTGCTCGGGCTGTCCCGCTCCAGCGTGGCCGAGCTGGCCGAGGCCGGCGGCGTGCTGCTCGACGGCCGGCCGGCGGGCAAGTCCGACCGGTTGACCGCGGGCGCGTGGCTCGAGGTCCGGCTGCCCGACCCGCCCCGGACCGACGAGGCCGTCCCCGAGCCCGTTCCCGGCATGCGGGTGGTCTACGACGACGACGACATCGTCGTCGTCGACAAGCCGGTCGGCGTGGCCGCCCATCCCAGCCCCGGCTGGACCGGACCGACCGTGGTCGGCGGGCTCGCCGCGGCCGGGTACCGGGTGGCGACGTCCGGCGCGGCGGAGCGGCAGGGCGTCGTCCACCGGCTGGACGTCGGCACGAGCGGCCTGATGGTCGTGGCCAAGAGCGAGGGCGCCTACTCGCGGTTGAAGCAGGCCTTCCGCGAGCGCGAGGTGGACAAGATCTACCACGCGCTCGTCCAAGGCCATCCCGACCCGCTGTCCGGCACGATCGACGCCCCGATCGGCCGCCACCCGACCTCCGACCACCGGTGGGCGGTGGTCGCCGGGGGCCGGCCGAGCGTGACCCACTACCAGGTGATCGAGGCCTTCCGCGGCGCCTCGCTGGTGGAGGTCCGGCTCGAGACCGGGCGCACCCACCAGATCCGCGTGCACTTCGCCGCCCTGCGGCATCCCTGCCTCGGGGACATGACCTACGGCGCCGACCCGGTGCTCGCCGCCCGGCTGGGACTGCACCGGCAGTGGCTGCACGCCGTCCGGCTCCGTTTCGTGCATCCCGCGACCGGCGAGCCGGTGGAGTTCACCAGCGCCTACCCCGACGACCTGGCCCGCGCCCTGGAGCGGCTGGCCGCGGAGTGAGTCCCGCCCGCCCGACACGCCGCCGTCCAGCCGATTCGCCACGAAACCCCAACCCGTCGCCGGGCCGACCTAGACTCACAGCACGCGCGATCGCCCGCCGCCGTCCCGGCCCACCGGCCGGTTCGACGGGTCGGCCTTCCCCGGTCCGCTGCACCGTTGGCCACGGTCTGTGAGGAGGCGCGCCTCGATGCCTTCCGGCGCCTCGTCCGGCTCGGACTCCTTCGTCCACCTGCACGTTCACACCGAGTACTCCATGCTGGACGGCGCGGCCAAGATCGACGATCTGTTCGCGGGCGCCGCCCGGATGGGCATGCCGGCCCTGGCGATGACCGACCACGGGTTCGTGTTCGGTGCGTACGAGTTCTGGAAGAGGGCGCAGAAGCACGGCGTCAAGCCGATCCTCGGCGTCGAGGCGTACCTGACCCCCGGGACCAGCCGGTTCGACCGCACCCGGGTGAGCTGGGGGGACGGCGGCGAGGACGACGTGTCCGGCGCCGGTGCCTACACCCACATGACGATGCTCGCCGCCGACACCGGCGGCATGCACAACCTGTTCCGGCTCGCCTCGCTGGCCAGCCTCGAGGGCCACTTCTACAAGCCCCGGATGGACCGGGAACTGCTCGACCGGTACGGCCGCGGCCTGATCGCGACCACGGGCTGCCCCTCCGGGGAGGTCCAGGTCCGGCTCCGGCTCGGCCAGTACGACGCCGCCCGCGAGGCGGCCGCGGAATACCGGGACATCTTCGGCGCGGAGAACTTCTACTGCGAGCTGATGGACCACGGGCTGCCGATCGAGCGCCGCGTCCAGCAGGACCTCCTGCGCCTCGCCCGCGACCTCCGCCTGCCGCTGCTGGCCACCAACGACCTGCACTACACCCGGGCCGAGGACGCCCAGGCGCACGCGGTGCTGCTGTGCGTGCAGTCCGGCTCGACGCTGGCCGACCCCAAGCGGTTCAAGTTCGACGCCGAGGACTTCTACCTCATGTCCGCCGAGCAGATGCGCGAGCGCTGGCGGGAGCTGCCCGAGGCCTGCGACAACACGCTGCTGGTCGCCGAGCGCTGCGAGGCGAGCTTCACCGAGGGCGCGAACCTCATGCCACGGTTCGACGTCCCCGCCGGGGAGAGCGAGGAGTCCTGGTTCGTCCAGGAGGTCGAGCGGGGGCTGTACCGCCGCTACCCCGGCGGCATCCCCGACGAGGTGCGCAAGCAGGCCGACTACGAGGTCGGCGTGATCTGCCAGATGGGCTTCCCCGGTTACTTCCTCGTCGTCGCGGACTTCATCAACTGGGCCAAGAGCCAGGGGATCCGGGTCGGGCCGGGGCGCGGGTCGGCGGCCGGGTCGCTGGCCGCCTACGCCACCGGCATCACCGACCTCGACCCGCTGCGGCACGGCCTGATCTTCGAGCGGTTCCTCAACCCCGACCGGATCTCCATGCCGGACGTCGACGTGGACTTCGACGAGCGCCGGCGCGGCGAGGTGATCAAGTACGTCACCGAGAAGTACGGCGAGGAGCGGGTCGCCCAGATCGTCACGTTCGGCACGATCAAGGCCAAGCAGGCGCTCAAGGACGCCGCGCGCGTCCTCGGCTACCCGTTCTCGATGGGGGAGCGGCTGACCAAGGCCATGCCGCCGTCGGTGATGGGCAAGGACATCCCGCTGTCCGGGATCTTCGACCCCGAGCACGACCGCTACAAGGAGGCCGAGGAGTTCCGGCAGCTGCACGCCGCCGACGCCGACGCCGCCCGCGTGGTCGAGACCGCCCGCGGCCTGGAGAACCTCAAGCGGCAGTGGGGCGTGCACGCCGCCGGCGTGATCATGTCCAGCGAGCCGCTGGTCGACCACGTCCCGATCATGCGCCGCGAGCAGGACAGCGCGATCATCACCCAGTTCGACTACCCCACGTGCGAGACGCTCGGCCTGCTGAAGATGGACTTCCTGGGCCTGCGCAACCTCACGGTGATCGACGACGCGCTGAACAACATCGTGGCCAACCGCAAGGACCCGATCGACCTGGACCGGCTGTCCACCGAGCTGGACGACAAGGCGACCTACGAGCTTCTCGGGCGCGGCGACACGCTCGGGGTGTTCCAGCTCGACGGCGGCCCGATGCGCTCGCTGCTCCGGCTCATGCGCCCGGACAACTTCGAGGACATCTCCGCCGTCCTGGCCCTCTACCGCCCCGGCCCGATGGGGGCGAACTCGCACACCAACTACGCGCTGCGCAAGAACGGCCAGCAGCCGATCACGCCGATCCACCCGGAGCTGGCCGAGCCGCTCGCCGGGATCCTCGACACCACCTACGGGCTGATCGTCTACCAGGAGCAAGTGATCGAGATCGCGCAGAAGGTCGCCGGGTACACGCTCGGCAAGGCCGACCTTCTGCGGCGGGCGATGGGCAAGAAGAAGCGCGAGGTGCTGGAGGCGGAGTTCGTCGGCTTCAGCGAGGGCATGCGCGCCAACGGGTACTCCGACGCGGCGGTGAAGACCCTCTGGGACATCCTCGTCCCGTTCTCCGACTACGCGTTCAACAAGGCGCACACCGCGGGCTACGGGCTGGTCTCGTACTGGACCGCCTACCTCAAGGCCAACTACCCCGCCGAGTACATGGCGGCGCTGCTGACCAGCGTCCGCGACGACAAGGACAAGTCCGCGCTCTACCTCAACGAGTGCCGCCGGATGAACATCCGCGTGCTCCCCCCGGACGTCAACTCCTCCTCCGCCGACTTCACCCCGGTCGGCGACGACATCCGCTTCGGCCTGGCCGCGATCCGCAACGTCGGCCTGAACGTCGTCGACGCGATCGTGCGCGCCCGCGAGGAGAAGGGCGCCTACACCTCCTTCGAGGACTTCCTCCGCAAGGTCCCGTCGGTCGTCTGCAACAAGCGGACGATCGAGTCGCTGATCAAGGCCGGCGCGTTCGACTCCCTCGGTGACCCCCGCCGCGGGCTGATCGAGGTCCACGAGCGGTACGTCGACGCCGTCGTGGACGACAAGCGCAAGGAGGACCAGGGCCAGGACTCGCTGTTCGGCGGCTTCGGAGACGACTCCGGCATCGAGATGGCGGTGCTGCCCGGCATCCCGCAGGTCGAGTGGGACAAGCGGGGGAAGCTCGCCTTCGAGCGGGAGATGCTCGGGCTGTACGTCTCCGACCACCCGCTGTTCGGGCTCGAGCACCTGCTCGCGCGGGTCGCAGACTGCGCGATCTCCGCGGTGACCGCCGACGACACCCGCCCGGAGGGCTCGACGGTCACGATCGCCGGCATGATCAGCTCGGTGCAGCGCAAGGTGACCAGGAACGGCAGCCAGTGGGCGATCGTCTCCGTCGAGGACCTGTCCGGCGCGATCGACGCGCTGTTCTTCCCGCAGATCTACACCGCCGTCGGCCACGCGCTCACCGAGGACGCGGTCGTCGTGGTCAGGGGCAGGCTGAACCGCCGGGACGAGGTCCCGACGATCTACGCGGCCGAGCTCACCCTGCCCGACCTCACGCAGGCCAGCGGCGGGGGACCGGTCGTGCTGTCCGTGGACGTCCACCGCTGCACGCCGCCGCGGGTCGAGCAGCTCAAGGAGGTGCTCGCCGCGCACCCCGGGGCCACCGAGGTGCACCTGCGGCTCACCCAGACCGGCCGGTCCACGGTGATGCGGCTGGACGACGGGCTGCGGGTGACGCCGTCCCAGGCGCTGTTCGGTGACCTGAAAGCCCTGCTCGGTCCCAGTTGCCTGGTCTGACCGGGAATCACGGGCGGCTGCCGGACCAAAGATCGTCCACGGCTGGTAAGGCCTCCCGCCGAGCGTGCCGATCGTCATCGGGAGACCGCCGCCCGCGGGTGGCGGCGGCCGCTCGAAGGGGGAGCGCAGTGACCGAGGAACCGCAGCCGACGCGGTCGATCCCGGGCGTGCCGCAGCAGCCGCCTGCCGGCGGCCCGTCGCAGCCGCCCGGCGTTCCGCTGCAGCCGCCCATCGGCGTCCCGTCCCAGGCGCGGACGGCGGAGGTGCTGCCGTCGGCGCCGGTACCCGGGTCCTGGTCGACGACTCCGCTGTCGGAGACCGGGTCGGGAAGGCGCTTCGGGTGGGGTCGCGCCCTCGCCGTCGGGGCCGCCGGCCTCGCCGCGGCCGGGGTGATCGGCGGCGCCGCGTTCGCGTGGGGGGCCCTTTCCGGCGGCGGCGACCAGCCGGAGCAGCACCTGCCGGCCGCCAGCCTCGTCCTGTTCAAGGTGGACCTCGACCCGGGGGCGTCGCAGAAGATCTCCGCGATCCGGTTCGCGCACCGCTTCGCCGGCTTCGCGGACGACCTGGACGAGAGCCAGGACCTGCGCCGCTGGATCTACGAGAAGGTGGCCAGGAACGACCCGCAGGCGCCGGCCTGGTCCCAGGTCGAGCCGTGGCTGGGGCAGCGCGCAGGCGTGGCCCTGCTCCCGGGCGCGAAGCCGGGCGACGAGCCGGTCCCGGTGGTCGCGTTGCAGGTCAAGGACGAGGCCGCCGCCCGCTCGGTGCTGCAGCAGCACGCCGAGGACGTCGGCTCGGTGGTCAGTGACGGCTGGGCCCTGCTGGCCGAGACCGGCGCCGGCGCCCGCAGCGCCGCGGAGGCGGCCGAGGCCAACCCGCTGAGCGAGGACCCGGTGTTCTCGGCCGACATGGAGGATCTCGGCGAGGACGGGATCGCCGCGGCGTGGGTCAACATCGGGGCTCTGGGCCAGCAGGCCGGCACCGCGACCGCCCGCCTGCAGGGCCTGGACCTGAGCGGGCACGGCGCGGTCGCGCTCCGCTTCTCCGGCAAGGACCTGGAGATGGCCGGCGCCTTCCGCGGCCTGGAGGTCCCAACGACGGCCACGGGGACCGGGGTGGAGGCCCTGCCGTCCACGGCGCTGTTCGCGGTCGGCGCCGGCGGCGCCGGCGATGCGCTGAAGGCGCGGTGGGACTCGACGATGGACGCCCTGCGGTCCAACGGCGCGGGCGCTCAGATCGACCAGTCGCTGGCCGGCCTGCAGGAGCAGTACGGGCTGCGGCTCCCGGATGACCTCTACGCGCTGCTCGGGACCCGGATCACTCTGATGCTCGCCGGTCCCGGCGCCGGCGGCGAGCCCGAGGTCGGCGTGCGCGCGGTCTCCGACGCGCCGCGGCTGACCCAGGTCCTCACGGTGCTGTCCGACCTGCTCCGCGAGCAGGGCGTCCCCGCGACCGTGCAGCGG
>JBKPQU010000142.1:0-6049 GCA_046734255.1 Actinomycetota bacterium | reverse complement strand
GGGCTGGTCAGCTCGTGCCGCAGGGCGCCGTCGTGGCCGCGGATCTCCAGCAGCGTCCGCCCGCCGCGGCGCGCGGACAGCACGAGGTGGCCCGCGAAGGCGTCCGCCGCGACCAGCCGAACGTCGTCGCGGTGCCCCACGAGCTCGCGCCACATCCCGGGGCGGTTCTCGCCGTCAGGGTCGGTTGCAAGGTCGGCGGCCAGCAGCCGGTACTCCGCGGCCTCGTCATTGGTGACGGCCAGGAGGCTCCCGGCCCGCCCCGGGCCCGCGAGCACGTGCTCGACGTCGTAGTCGACTTCCCGGCGGCGGGGCCAGACGACGGCGGGTGCGTAGCCCGGCCGGCCGGCTGGGATCAGGTGGCACTCGGCGGTGTCCCGGTTCGCGGAGCGGATCACGATGAACGTGCCGCTGCGGGTGCCGCGCACCTCGACCTCGAACGCGCGGTCGTCCTCGCGGAAGACGTCGTCGTCCTCGGTCGGGTCGGTGCCGAGCAGGTGCCGGCGGACCAGGTAGGCGCGGAACACCGAGTCGTGCACGACGTAGAAGAAGGACCGGGAGTCGGCGCTCCACGCGCCGGTGTAGTAGCTGCGGCCGACCCGGTCGGGCAGGTCCCGGCCGGACTCGAGGTTCCGGAACCGCAGCTGGTACACCTCGTTGCCGGTGGTATCCAGCGACCAGGCGAGCCACTTCCCGTCCGGGCTGACGATCGACAGGCCGAGGTCGGCGTGCTCGTGACCCGCGGCCTCGCCCGCGACGTCGAGCAGCAACTGCGGTTCGCCGCCCTCCCCGGCGCGTCGGCGGCACAGCGCCGGGAACTCGCGGCCCTCGCCGATGGTCGTGTAGTACTCCCACCCGCCGCGCGCCCACGTCACCGACGTCGTCGACGGCGGGGTGCGGGCGATGATCCGGGCGTTCAGGTTCTCGGCGACCCCCGCCAGGTTCGCGGTCGCCTCGTCGTAGAAGGCGCGCTCGGCGCGCAGGTAGGCGAGCAGCCGCGGGTCGGTGTGGTCGCGCATCCAGGCGTAGTCGTCGTGGTCATGGACGCCGTGCAGCACCCGTTCATGTGGATGCCGCGGTGCGGTCGGGGGCGCGGCCACGTTCGGCACCCTACGCTGCGGCGGTGCGCGATGTGGACGTGGTGTGGTCGGCGGAATGCCTGCGGCACGACCCGGCCGCGGAGATCTGGGTGGGCGTGCGCACGCCGGCGACCGAGGTCGCGGAACGGGTGGAGCGGATCCGGCATGCCCTCCTCGCCTCGGGCGCGCGTGTGAGGCCGGTCACCGATGCGGGGCTGGCCGCCGCCGACCGGCTGCTCGGGCAGGTGCACGACCCGGGGCTGGTCCGGCACCTGCGCGACGTCTTCGGGGAGTGGGAGGAGGCCGGGATGCCGCGGGCATCCGGCCAGGAGCGGGTGGTGCCGTACGTCTTCCCGACCGCAGGCCTGCTCGGCGACCTGCCGCTGCGGGAGCCGATCGCGGTGCACGCGCGGGCCGGCCGGTGGTGCTACGACACGATGACGCTGGTCGGGCCGGGAACCTGGGAGGCGGCGCGCGCGGCCGCGGCTGCGGCGGCGGAGGCGGCGTCGCTGGCTGCGTCGACTTCTGCGCCGACTGCTGCGTCGACCGCGCAGGCCCGCCGCGTGGTCTACGCGCTGTGCCGGCCGCCGGGGCACCACGTGACCCGCGACGCGTACGGCGGCTCGTGCTACCTGAACAACGCCGCGGTGGCCGCGCAGGGGCTGCGCGAGGCGGGCGCCGAGCGGGTCGCCGTCCTGGACCTGGACGCCCACCACGGCAACGGGACCCAGGCGATCTTCTACGGACGTGGCGACGTCTTCTACGGCTCGGTGCACGTCGACCCGGGCGCGGGGTGGTTCCCGCACTACGCGGGGTTCGCCGACGAGACCGGCGGCGGCAGCGGCAAGGGGTGCAACCTGAACGTGCCGCTGGCGCCGGGCTCGGGGGACGGCGAGTGGCTGGACGGCGTCGAGCGGCTCGCCGAGGCGGCGGAGCGGTTCGGCCCGGACGCGCTGGTCGTCTCGCTCGGCGTGGACGCCGCGGAGGGCGACCCCGAGAGCCCGCTGGAGGTGAGCCTCGGCGGGTACCGGGGGGCAGGCGAGCGGCTGAGCGCGCTCGCGGCGTCCGTGCCGATCGTCGCCGTGCAGGAGGGCGGCTACGACCTGGCCACGATCGGGCCGCTCGTGGTGGCGGCGCTGTCCGGGCTCGCCTCGGCCCGGTGACGGCGATGCCCTGCCCGCGACGCGAATTGCGGGCAGGTACACCGGCGGGCGCCGCCGACGGTAGGTTCGAGGGCGTGACCGCCTTCGCCGACGACGACGTTTTGGCCGAAGTCACCCGGCAGACCGATCTGCTGCTGGAGACGATGCGGGACCTGACCGACGACGACGTCGGCACGCCGTCCCGGTGCCCTGGATGGACGCGCGGGCACGTGCTCACCCACGTGGCGCGCAACGCCGACGGGCTGATCCGGCTGCTGTTCGGTGCGGCCGTCGGGGAGCAGTGGCCGATGTATCGCGACAACCCGTCTCGGGAGCAGGAGATCGAGGCCGGGGCGCGGCGCAGCATGGCCGAGCTCGAGGCGGACGTCGAGTCCAGCGCCGAGCGGCTGCTGTCGGCCTGCGCCGACTACCCCGACGACGCGCTGGACAACCTCTGCCGGCTGCGCAGCGGCCGCGAGTTCCCGGCCCGGGACGTGGGCTGGATCCGCTGGACAGAGGTCGTGCTGCACCACCTCGACCTCGCCGCGGGCTTCGAGATGTCGGATGCCGGGCCGCTCGTGCCCCGGTGCCTGACCGAGGCGGTCGACCGGCTGAACGCGCACGCGTCCGCGCCGCCGCTGACCATCGCCGCGAGCGATCTCGACCAGACGTGGAAGGTGGGCGCGGCGGACGCGAACTCGCTCACCGTCTCCGGGACGGCGGCCGACCTCGCGGCGTGGCTGACCGGCCGCGGCGATGGCGTGGGCCTGAACCGCGTACCAGCCGCGACGCCGCTGCCCAGCCTGCCGCCCTGGGGATGAGGGAGTGCCTGATGTACACGGGTGAGGTGAGCCCCGGGGGCTCGGCCGACGTCCGGGAGCTGCCGGACGTGACGATCCGCAAGGTCAGCGTCGGGACGACCGACAACAACTGCTACCTGCTGACCTGCGCGCGCACCGGCGAGCAGCTGCTGATCGACGCGGCGGACGATGCGCCGCGGCTGCTGCGGCTCGTCGCCGAGGGCGGCGGCGAGGGGCTGGCCCGGGTCGTGACGACCCACCAGCACTGGGACCACCACCGTGCGCTGCCGGCCGTCGTGAACGAGACGGGCGCGCGGACGGCGGCCGGCCGGCTGGACGCCGACGCGCTGCCGGTGCCGGTCGACGAGCCGCTCGACCACGGCGACAGCGTCAGCGTGGGCGAGCTGCAGCTCGAGGTCGTGCACCTGCGTGGGCACACGCCCGGGTCGGTGGCGCTGGTGCTGCACGCGGTGGACGGCAGCGTGCACGCCTTCACCGGCGACTCGCTGTTCCCCGGCGGCGTGGGCAACACGTTCGGCAGCGCGGAGAACTTCGCCTCGCTGATCGACGACGTCGAGCAGCGGCTGTTCGACGTGCTGCCGGACGAGACCTGGGTCTACCCCGGGCACGGCAAGGACACCACGCTCGGCGCCGAGCGGCCGTCGTTGCCGGAGTGGCGCGAGCGCGGCTGGTGAAAGCGTCCCGGCCGGACGCGGCACGGTCTATGGCTTGCGGTGGCGTCCCAGCGCTACGCCGGTTCCGGCGGATTGCCACGCGATCCGGATCGCGTCGTCGACCAGCGAGGCCTGCGCGCCGGTGCGGTAGCGCTTGACCCCGGGCGGGCCGGAGTCCGCCGAGCCGGTCAGCACGGTGAGGTCGGGCCGTCCGGGAGCCGCTCCGCGGCGCCGGCGGGTGACGGTCGCCGCGGCGGCGCCGGGGCCGGCGTCCGGGAGCACGATCGACAGCGGCTTGGCGGCCGACGCCGGTGCGCGCCGGATCACCCTCGCCATGGATGCCGGGTGCGCCGCCCGGGGCGACGCGGCGGCGTCGTCCTCCTGGGGAAGGGTCACCGGGCTCAGCGGAAGGTCCTCGGGGCGTGGCACCCGCGGATGCCCCACCGCCGTCTCGGTCAGGGTGATCTCCGGCGGGGCGGCGTGCCCGCGCCGCGGGGCGGGGAGCACAGGCTGCGACGGGGTGCTGTCGTCCGCCGGCGGCTGGGTTTCCTGGGCCGATGACGTGGCCGACGACGTGGCCGACGACGTGGCCGACGACGTCGCCGACGGCGCCGGACGGCGTTCGCCGGTGGTCAGCAGGGTTCCGATCAGGCGGCCCTCGGCGGCGGTGATCGCCTGCTCGGCACGGGCGAGCTGGTTCCGCGTCGTGCGGCCCTGGCGGACGGCGACGAGCGCACCGTCGGTGAGTCTGGCCAGTCCCGCGGCCTCGGCGGGGTCGGACGCGTCGAGCAGGGGCGCGCTCGCCAGCAGGACGTAGTCGAACCTGGCCCGGAGGTCGGCGAGGAGCTCGGACATGAGCTGGGAGCCGAGCACGGCGGCGGGGCTGGGCGGCAGCGGCCCGGCGGGGAGCACGGCGAGGCGGCCGTCCAGGCGCGGGATGAAGACGTCGTCGAGGTGCGCCTGCCGCGCGAGAACGCTGGTGAGGCCGGCGCCGCTGTGCGGGAGGAGGAGATGGCGGCAGACCTGCGGGTGGCGGAGGTCCGCCTCGATCAGGACGACGCGGCGGCCGTCACGGGCGAGGCCGCCGGCGATGCTGCAGGCCGCCTCGGTGGCGCCGGCCGCGGCCGTGGGCGAGGTGATGACCAGGCAGCGGAGGCGGCGGTCGAGGTCGGACAACGCGAGGTTGGTGGTGAGGTCGCGGATCACCTCCGGCGACGCCTCGGCCCCGGCGGGAGCACCGCTCCAGGCACCGACCGGCGGGGCGGCCAGCGGGACGACGGCGAGCGGGCCGGCGCCGGTCACGGCCCGGGTGCCTTCGTCGTCCCGGATCGTGCGGGTCCTGTGGAGGGCGAACGCGGCGGCCGCGGCGCCGAGGGCGAGCCCGGCAAGGAGGCCCAGCAGGGCGTCGGATGCCGGGCTGCCGCTGGAGAGCGCGCGGGGGCCGAACGACTGGACGGGGCGGAGGGTGATCGGGCGGCGGCCGGTCGAGGACTCGAGGGAACGAACGGCGGTGCCGAACCGGGCACCGATCGCAGTCGCCACGGTGCCGGCCCGGGTCGCGTCGGCGTCGGTCACCGAGACGCGGACGAGAAGCGTGCCCGGCGGGTTGGTCACGCGGACCTCCTGGGCCAGCGCCGGCGCGTCCATGGGGAGGCGCAGGTCGTCGATCACGGGCTGGAGGACCCAGGCGCTGGTCGCGATCGGCAGGTAGGACCGGAGGCGACGCGCGAGGTCGGCGTCCGAGGTTGCCGAGGTTGCCGAGGTTGCCGAGGTTGCCGAGGTCGCGCGCGCGGCGGACGTGATGGGCGACGGTTGGGGGCCGGCGGGCGCGACCACGGCCAGCTCCTCGACCCCGGCCTGGTACCGGTGGCTGCCGAGCGCGTGGACGGCGAGACCGGCGGCGATCCCCGCGACTGCGCCGAGCAGGATCAGCCACTGCGGTCGGCGCAGGGCGGCAAGAGGGCCCACGGCTCGCAGGGTACCTGATCAAGAGACGCTTAGTGAGCAGCCGATTACTACGTGTGTTCGGTGTTGAGTCAGCCGAACGACCGAGCGACGACGAGCGCGTTCTCCTGCAGCCGCACCGACGTCCGCACGCGGCTCGCGCGCAGGCACCCGCCGGTCGTGACCACGACCGGGACGGCCGCCCCGGCGGCGGCGTCCGCGACGGTCGGCGTGAGGAGCGCGTGCACGGTGCCGCCGCTCCACGGGGCGGTGACCGACGTGTCCACGACGGCGATGCGAGTGGTGCAGCCGCGCGGCACCTCGGACACCGTCACGGCCAGCGTCACCTGCCCGTCGAAGGCCGGCACGGGGACGGCGGTCACCCGCAGCCCGCGCAACGGCCAGAGCAGCCC